>NZ_JAMYSE010000059.1:0-40796 GCF_040321795.1 Mesorhizobium sp. M0244
GTATTTTGTTTTTATTCTACTGGTTTTTGGGGTCGAGAATTTTCCCGGGCGCGCGCGGGTTTTTGGTGTGGGGTTCCCTGGGCTCCAACCAGGGCTGCGGCACCCATGCCGCCGCGCTGGTGGACAATCAGGTCGTCGACTGGTGCAAGGAGATGATGGGATTCCCCGCCACGGCCAGCGGCACGCTGGTCAGCGGTGGCTCGATGGCCAACATCATCGGCCTGACCGTGGCGCGCAACGCCAAGGCAGGCATCGATGTGCGCGAGCACGGCGTTGCCGGCATCGACAAGCCGCTGCGCTTCTACGGCTCCGACCAGCTCCACTCCTGCCATCGCAAGGCAATGGAGGCCCTCGGCCTCGGCAACCGGGCACTGCGCCGCATCCCGAGCGATGCCGGGCTGCGCATCGACATCGCTGCGTTGCGGGCGGCGATTGCCGAGGATCGCGAGGCCGGCTTCAAGCCCGCCTGCGTGATCGGTACGGCCGGCACGGTGAACACCGGCGCGATCGACGATCTGCAAGCGCTGGCAGACTTGGCGGCAAAAGAGGACCTCTGGTTCCATGTCGACGGCTGCATCGGCGCCCTGCTCGCCATTGCACCGGAGAACTCGCATCGTGTCGCCGGCATCGAACGAGCCGCCTCTATCGCGCTCGATCCGCACAAATGGCTGCATGCGCCGTTCGAGGTCGGCTGCGCGCTGATCAGGGATGCCTCCGCGCATCGCAGCACGTTCGCGGTGACGCCGGAATATCTGGAATCGACGCCGCGCGGCCTCGCCTCCGGCCATTGGCTGCACGATTTCGGCTTGCAGACGACGCGCGGATTTCGGGCGCTGAAGGTGTGGATGGCGCTGAGAGAGCACGGCATCGAGAAGTTCGGCCGGCTGATCGACCAGAACATCGCGCAGGGACATTATCTCGGCGCGCTGATCGAGGCCGAACCGGCGCTTGAACTGGCGGCGCCAGCGAACGTCAACATCGTTTGTTTTCGCTATCGCGCGGACGGGCTGGACGGCGGGCGCCTGAAGGCGCTCAACACCGAGATCATGCTGAGACTGCAGGAAGAAGGCATCGCCGCCATTTCCGACACGACGGTGCATGGCCAACATTGCCTCAGGGTGGCGATCAACAATCATCGTACCCGGCGCGACGATCTGGACCTGCTGGTCCGGGAAACGGTGCGCCTCGGGCAGGAGATTTCAAGGGCGGGCACCGCCGGCTGATCCGTGTGGCGCGAAGATCGACAACGCTCTGGCGGGACAGGCGATGTTCTTGCCATTCCGGGGTTAGGCTTCACGCGGCCCCACCTTCTCCCCTTAGGGGAGAAGGTGGCCGAGCGAAGCTCGGTCGGATGAGGGGTGTTCCAGCTTGGCACCACCGCACTCCGTCCAGCACCCCTCAACCGTCTTGGCGCTACGCGCCAATCCACCTTCTCCCACAAGGGGAGAAGGAAAGACCCGCGATCACGCCTCGAGCCAGACCTTCTCGAAATGCTGCTCGAGCGACTGGTGCTGCTCGCAGCCATGCACGCCCTTGCGGTAGGTGCGGTAGACCGAGCGCCAGTAGGGTTGGATGATGATGCCGGAATCGCGCAGATTCTGCTCGATCTTCGCCATGATCTCCTTGCGGGCAGCGGGATCGGGCATTGCCAGCGCCTTGTCGAGCAGGCTGTCGAATTCCGGATTGGCATAGGCGCTCTCGTTCCAGGCGGCACCTGATTTATAGGCGAGCGCCAGCACCTGCACGCCGAGCGGCCGGCCGAGCCATTCGGTGCAGGAGAAAGGATATTTGCTCCAGTCGTTCCAGAAGGTGGCGGCCGGCAGCACGGTGCGCTTGATCTTCAGCCCAGCCTCGCGCATCTGCGCTGCGATTGCGTCGCCGGTGCTCTTTTGCCAGTCGACGTCGACCGAAATGAGCTCGTATTCGTGATCGGCCTTGCCGGCCTCGGCGAGCAGGGCCTTGGCTTGATCGATGTTGCGCACGGCTGGGCCGATATCGGCATATTCGGGATGCATCGGCCCGACATGATGGTTTTCGGCCGGCTTGCCGCGATCGTCCATGCCGATCTTCAGCACGGCGGCGTTGTCGACGGCGAGCTGGGCGGCGCGCCGCACCTTGATGTCGTCATAGGGCGGATTGCCGATATTGAAACGCGCGACGATGGTCGAGCCGGTGGCGATTTCGGAATTGCCCAGGCCCATGGAGTCGGTCTGCGAAACCGTATCGGAGGCGGTTTCGTGGTCGGTGTCGATCTCGCCCGATTCGAACGCCGACAGCATCGCATTGGGATCGGAGCCGTAGTCGACCCATTTGATGCCGTCGAGATAGAACTCGCCCTTCCACCATGGCTTCTCCTTGCGGCGGACTTCGGCGCCGACCTCGGCGTCCCATGCGACGAGTTCGCAAGGCCCGGTGGTGATCGCCAATGCCTTCAGCGGATCGCCGTCGCCTTCATAGCTGCGGTGCATGATCAGCGCCGGATAGTCGGCCATGCCGGCAATCAGCGAAATGTCGGGCTTGGGCAGGTTGAGCCGCACGGTGAAGTCGTCGACGCGCTCGATGCCGCCGTCGACGGCCTTCTTGGTGTCGGCGTTGACCAGCGCGCCCATGCGCGCGGCGACCGAATTGCCGGCGACCGAAGCATCGCACCAGCGCGTCAGATTGTGGATGACATCGTCGGCGTTGAAGGTGTCGCCATTCGACCAGGTGATGCCCTTGCGGACATGCAGCGTCAGCACGCGGGCATCGTCGCTGGTTTCCCAGCTTTCCAGCAGCCACGGCTCGAAGGTGAAGTCGCGGTTCCAGCGCACCAGATATTCATTGCACTGGCGGGCGACGTTGGACATCTCGACGCCGTCGAACGTGCGCGGATCCTTCCAGCCCTTGACGTTCATGGCGACGCGCAAGACGCCGCCGCGCTTTGGCTCCTCGGCCCTGGCCGGTGACGGAGCAAGCCCGCCAAGCGCCAGCGCGCCGGCAGCGCTGACACCAAACGCGGCCATGGTGGCAAAATATTCGCGCCGGTTCATCTGGCCCTTCTTGAAGCCGTCTGCGACGGGCGCGGCCTGCGGATGCAATTTCCGATCGGTCAGCATGAACTTCATCGTCGTCCCTCTTTGTTGGGCGCCTCCGACCGACCGCGCCGCGGGGGTGGATGCGTTTCGCAGGGGCGCCTTACGTGAGGTGATGATAATGCTGGCCTGAGCGGGGAAGTGTTCGGATTTCCGCAGTTGTTGTGCGCTGTTCCGCAGATCGGAGGATGGGAGATCTTATGCTTACTGCACCGTGCAGAAGCCTTCGAGAAGCTAGCGGGACAGCGCCCCTCTCTGTCCTGCCGGACATCTCCCCCACATGGGGGGAGATCGGACGTCATCACGGCTTTCGCCAATCTTCAACGTTGCAGCAGGAGTGCAGCGCCGAAGCTGCCAATCTCCCCCCTCGTGGGGGAGATGTCCGGCAGGACAGAGAGGGGCGCGAAGATCGCCGGCGTTTGAATCAACCTTGGTCCCCGTGGCCGGACCCACACAAAGCGGAACACCGTCACTCCGGCCACTTACCCCCACCCAGCGCGGCTATAGCCGCGATGATGCGCTCGAAGGCTTGGCCGGCGCGCGGCACGGTCTTGCGAGCGCGCAGGAAACTGTGCACGAGGCGCGGCTCCTCGCGCCACCATGCCTTGCCGCCGGCGGCGAGGATGCGGTCGCGATAGGCTTCGCCGTCCGATGACAGCGGATCGCATTGCGCGGTGACGATGACCGTCGGCGGCAGGCCGGAGAAGTCGGTATCGCTGAGCGGCGAAAAGGTCGGGTCGTCCAGAGACTGTCCCTTCCCTGACCGGATATGGCGATAGAATTCGATGTCCCGCAACGTCAGCAGCGGCGCTCCGGCGTGCTCGACATAGGAGCCGGCGCTCTCGTCTCCGCCCAGCTCGGGATAGATCAGCACCTGGCCGATCGCGCGGCGGGGATTACTGCGTGTTGCCTGCGCCACCGCGGCGGCAAGGTTGCCGCCGGCGCTTTCGCCGCAGAGCACAATCGGCAGGCCGATCGGCGCCGCCGCCCATTCGAACACCGCCAGCGCATCCTCGAAGGCCGCCGGATGCAGATGTTCGGGCGCCAGCCTGTAGTCGGCGGACAGAACCGCAAAACTGGTGCCGGCGCAGATCTCGGCGCAGATGTCGTCATGGCTGTCGAGCCCGCCAAGCACGAAACCGCCGCCGTGGTAGTAGACGACCATCGCCTGAGGTTCCGTGCCCGCCAACTGGTAGCGCCGGACCGGGATCGCATGATCGGCTGCTGCGACGGTTTTGTCGTTCGCCTTGACGCCGGCCGGATAGGGCTCGCGGAACGCCCGGCACATGGCGTCATAGATCGCCCGCTGCCTGTGGATCGGCATGAAAGCGATTTCGGGCGGATACCACTCGTTGACCCGGTCGATATAGGCCCACAGCTCAGGCTCAAGCAGCGTCTGGTATTTTCCGCGCTCTGCTGTTTCGGGCTGGTCGGCCTCAGTGATCATCGCTGCGCGGTCCCGCTCAGAGCTCGGCGTACAGCCGGGCAGCGTTTTCATAGCTGAAGCGCAGCGGCACCGAGCCCTCGACCTGCCAGGCGTCGACTGTCTCGCCTGCCAGCAGCCGGCAGGCGCCGTCGGTAGTGGTGACGGCGCCGCCATAGAGCCGGTTGGCAAGGTTGAGGATGGCCGTCTGGTGCATCGCTGTGCTGCCGCTGCCGCAGGCATCCTTGACCAGCAGCACACGAAAGCCCGACGCCACTGCATCTTTGACGGTGGCATCGATGCAGGCCTCGGTCCAGACGCCGGCAACGACCAGCCATTCGATGCCCTGGGCCTTCAGCCGCTCGGCGGCGGGCCCTGCACCAAAGGCGCTGGCCTGCGTCTTGACCAGCATCGTCTCGCCGGCTGCAGGCGCCACTTCCGGACAGATAGCCGTCAGCGGATCGTCCTTGTCGGAAAAGGCCGACTTGCCGTCCGCTTCGACCGGATGGAACGGCCGCGCAGTGGCGAGATCGACGATATAGGCCCAGTGATACAAGGGCACGTGATTGGCCCGGGCTGCTGCTTGCAGCCGCTGGACATTGGCGAGGATGTCGCCATAGCCTTCGACCAGATAGCGGTTGTCCCGCCGGTGCTCCTCCTGGAGATCGATGAACACCGCCGCCACTGTGCCGCGCTTGATCGAGATCGGGCTTTTCATTCGAAACTGCCTGTCAGCACTCAAACCTGCCTGTCAAGGAAATCGTCCTCATAAGGAAAGCGCGACAGGAGTTCGGTGCCGGTTTCGGTGATCAGGATCTCGTCCTCCAGCTTGACGCCCTCGCGGCCGCCTTTCTCGCCGATATAGCTTTCGACGCTGACCACCATGCCGGGCACGACAAAACCGTCGCGGCCATAGGTTTCATAATCCATGGCGTGCGCGATGAACGGCGTCTCGCCATGCATGCCGACACCGTGCATGACCGAGGTATAGCGCTGGTCGACGAAGCGGTCGGGAATTTTCCAGGCCTTTTCGGCAATCTCGCGAAACGCCATGCCCGGCTTGACGATCGAGATGTTGTGCTGAACCTGGTCGTGCGCCATCTTGTAGAGCGACTTCTGGTAATCGGTCGGCCTGCCCGGGCCGCAGCGGAAGGTGCGCGAGAAATCCGAATAATAGCCGTAGCAGCCGATCGTGTCGGTATCGAGCGCCAAGAGTTCGCCCGGCCTGATCTTGCGTCCGCTCGCTTCGTTGAACCAAGGATTGGTGCGCTGGCCCGAGGTCAGCAAACGGGTTTCGATGAACTCGCCGCCTTGGCGGATCACCTCGCCATACATGATGGCGAACAGGTCGTTTTCGGAAGCGCCGGGCTTGATCGCCTCGCGCACGGCATAGACGGCGGCCTCGGCGCCGGCCATCGACACCTGCAGGCATTTTACTTCCTCGGGCGTCTTGACCGCGCGCACCGCCAAAATCTCGCCCTGGCAATCGCGGACGTCGCAGCCGCGCTTTTCGAGCGCCAGCGCCTGCAGATGGCTGCAGCGGTCGAGGCCGAGCTTCATCGAGCCGCCGCCATGCGCCTTGAGCAAATCGGCGATCTCGTCGGCGAAGGGACCCGCGGTTTCGTCGTCGCGGCCCGACACCGAGGACCATACCAGCTTGGACGGACGCGCCTCGTCGATCGTGTCGAGCACCATCGAGACATGGTAGCTCTGCGGATATTCGAACAGCACGATCGGCCCTTCGGTCGGTATGAAGAAATAGCGCGTCGAGTTGCGCAGGAAATAGCCGAACATGTTGCGCGAACCGGTGGCGTAACGCTGGTTGTAGGGGTCGAACAGCACGACGCCGCCATAGCCGGCCTCGCGCATCCAGGCACGCAGCTTGGCAAGGCGCCCCTTGCGCAGCGCGTCGGCGTCGATGAAGGACGGCTCGGTATCGGACAGCCACATGCCGCCGGCCGGATCGGCCGCCGCCGGATGGCGCATGCGGTCCTTGAAATCGACGTCCTCGGTGCTGTCGGGGTCAAAAACGACAATGCTCATGGGTGCCTCCTGGAAGCGGCGAGGATGGGCTATGCGCCGCGTAGAGGCTGTGCGAGATGCCGCATATGTTGTGCCGGATGCCGCAGCCCCGACGCGCCGGCGATCCTTCTTGCCCCTCTCCGTCCTGCCGGACATCTCCCCCACGAGGGGGAGATCGGCAGCTTCGATGATGGCGCTACTCTTGCGACGTTGGCAATTGGCGAAAGCGGAGGCGACGGCCAATCTCCCCCCTTGTGGGGGAGATGCCCGGCAGGGCAGAGAGGGGCGCTGTCCCGCCAACGTCTCGCAAGGAACTACTGCCTCCGCATCACCTTCGGCGCATGGCCATGCTCTTCCCGGAACGCCCGGGCAAAGCTCGACATCGAGGCGAAGCCGCAGGCGAGCGCCACGTCGCGCACCATCAGCGTCGAATGCGCCAGAAGGTCGGCGGCGCGCTTCAGCCTGAGGCGGCGGTAGTAGCCATTGGGCGAGATGCTGAGTTCGGAGCGGAAATTGCGTTCGAGCTTGTCGGAGGAGACGCCGAGCTTATTTGCCAACTCCGCCATGCCGAGCCGCTCCTCCACCGCATCCTCCATGATGGCGATGGCCGACAGCACAAGCTCGTTCTGGACGCCGGTGCGTAAGCGCAGCGGCATCAGCTTGCGGTCGACGCTGGAGCGCAGCGGGCTGTGCACGAACCATTCGGCGACGCCGGCCGCGAGTTCGGCGCCATAGTCGTTGGTGACGATCTCCAGCATCATGTCGAGGCTGCCGATGCCTCCGGCCGAGGTGAAGCGCTTGCGGTCGATGACATAGAGATCGCGCCGCAGCTCAATGTCCGGAAACGCCTCGGTGAAGGCGGCCTGGCTGGTCCAGTGCAAGGTGCAGGCATGGCCGTCGAGCAGGCCGGCCCGCGCCAGAAAGAAGGCCGCATCCGCCACCGCGCCGATATGGGCGCCACCGCGCAGGCTCTTGCGGATCCAGCTCACGGCATCGTACGCGACGAGATGATCGGCATCGCCGCCTGAGCAGACGACGATGCGATCGACCTTCGGCGCGTCATGGGCGGAAAAGCCGGGCTGGATGACGACGCCGTTCGAGGCTTCGACGGGGCCTTTGGCTGGACCGACGATAATCCAGCGATAGCAGTCCCGCTTGGCCAGCACATTGGCCGCACGCAAAGGCTCGATGACCGAACTGAACGCCATCATCGGAAAGCCGGGGAAGACCAGCACCGCGAAGGTGAGGGGCTCGCTGGGTTTTGGTGGGTCGCGCGTGGGGGTGGTCATGGGTAATGCTCGTCGGCAACTGGATGGAGCGTACAATTCTGCCGAATGCGGTCGGGGTCAACCGGAACCGCCAGCCTTCCATCAATCGGCGATCGTTCACGCCAAAAGCGTCGGCGGCGGGACTATTGGAGGTGGAGCTTGAGCATTTGTGCACAATGTAGTTTGTTCCCCGAGGGAAGCGGGGGAAGCAGATGGAAATTGCGAAACTTGTTATATCGGCGCTTACGCCGATCGTGGTTGCTATTCTAGGTTGGAGAATTAGCCGGACGCTCAAGGAAATCGAACAAAAGCAATGGGCTAGCCGAAAGCTAGTGGAGAAAAGGATAGAAATCTATGATAGGATTTCACCTCAAATAAATAGGTTATTTTGCTATTATCGCTGGATTGGGGATTGGAAAAAACTCTCTCCCCTTGAGATAATTGATACAAAAAGAGACTTGGATCACCTAGTATATATCTACCGCTATCTTCTTGATGACAAATTTTTTGAAGCGTATTCCAGTTTCATGGACGCTTTGTTTCTGACCTACAACGGTGCTGGTGAGGATGCGCGTTTACGCACTCATATTCGGAATGAGGAGGGGGATCGCGCCAAGTCGACATTTTATCAATGGGCTGCGGCATGGGAGGATTGTTTCGACGATAGCCAAGTTTTGCCACTGAATGAGATTTCAAGGCGCTATGAGGCCGTAATGCAGGCTCAGAAGGCTGGTATATTTTCGCAGTAAGATGAGCGGGGGAATGAGGCGCACGCTTCTAATTGCGATTTCGTAGCATCGGCACTTTTCAGGCGACCAGACACGCACGACATTCGAGACTATGAGCAAACCTCCAATAGACAAAGTCTTGAAACGCCCAATCGACCGGAAGCGTGAGTCAGCCTTTTCGATGACCATTGGTCACGACGGCGGAAAACTCATTGATATGGTCGTGACCACGGATTCGATGTTTCTTGTCAAGGAACATTCCATACATTCGATCAAACTGGCGGATCAACTTGATCCCGATCGCACGAACATTGACCTTCCCAACACCCAGCAATTGTTTGCTGATGCCGGTTCCGAGTCCGATATCGTGGCCCGGACCCTACTCTCGGCTAGCCGACTTTTTCCAAAAGCCCATTTTCCGGACCCCAAGACAAGAGACTTCGGCATTTCGACCTCCGCCGACATCATGACCCAGCTCTTAGCGGCACAGAAAATCCTGTCCCAGCTCGAAACTGATGAGGCGAGGCAAATCGCAGAGGTGAACTCCTCCAAGGATTCCACACGATTGCCCGCGGTGACGGAGGTCGAAACTCGAGCGAACACTTTCATTCAAAAAGCGGAGCACGCTCTCCAAGCGATTTATCGCCTCGCGGAGGTTTTTTACGGTCCGCAAATGAAAGCTGCGGGAAAATGGCCGGATAGTTTGACTTCAGTCCTAATGAAGGAATTTGGCGAGAATGACGTCACAACAGTCTTTGCTCGGGAGTTGGCGAAGTTTGCGCATCAAGTTCGCAACGCCCGCCATTGTGTCGAACACCGCAAAGATGATCAGCGGGTTATAGCACAGGATTTTTGCCTCAATTTAAATGGGACAGTTACGCGGCCGTCGATCAGGGTGGTACACTCCAAGACTCCGATAGATGAGACCGATCTGACCGCCTTTATGTCGGCATGGGTCGCCAGCTTGACGGATGTCACGGAAACGATGCTCCTGCATCTTGCAGGCAAAAACCACGCTCCGTTTGGAAATCTTCCGATCGGAGTTGGCATAGTTCCGGAAAATGAGAGAGCCATCCAAAAGGTTCGCGTCGGGTACCTAATAAATGTTGGGGGCCAATGGAACCGCCTAGGCTAGCCCGAGGCTCTGAAACCGATGCGAACCCGCCCTGGCGCCTCCGCCTCATCATCGCGAGTGAAGCCAAGCTCTGGCACACTCCGCTCAACTCGCCAACGCCTGATCCAGATCCGCAATCAAATCGTCACCATCCTCGATCCCAGCCGACAACCGCACCAGCGAATCCGAAATCCCGATCTGGGCGCGCTTTTGTGCCGGGATCGAGCCGTGTGTCATCAGCGCCGGATGCTCGATCAGGCTTTCGACGCCGCCGAGGCTTTCGGCCAGCGTGAACAGTTGCGTGTGTTCGAGGAAGCGTTTTGTGCCGGCGAGGTCGCGGTCGAGCTCGACCGTGATCATGCCGCCGAAGGCGTGCATCTGTCGCCTGGCGATGCCATGCTGCGGGTGGCTGGGAAGGCCGGGATAGATGACGCGACGGATGTCGGGGCGGCTTTCCAGCCAGTGCGCGATCTTCTGGCCGTTCGAGGAATGGCGCTCCATCCTGAGCGCCAGCGTCTTCAGGCCTCGCAGCGCGAGAAAACTGTCGAATGGCCCTGAAATGGCGCCGATGGCGTTTTGCAGGAATTTCAGCCGGTCAGCCAGATCCTTGTTGTCGCCGACCACCGCGACGCCGCCAACCATGTCGGAATGGCCGTTGAGGTATTTCGTCGTCGAATGCACTGATATGTCGATGCCGAGTTCCAGCGGCCGCTGCAGATAGGGGCTGCAGAAGGTGTTGTCGGCAACCGACATCACGCCCTTGCGCTTGGCCAGTGCCGCGACCGCTTCGAGATCGACGACGCGCAGCAGCGGGTTGGTCGGCGTCTCGACCCAGAGCATCTTGGTTTCCGGTCGGATCGCCGCCTCGACCGCGGCAAGATCGGTGAAGTCGACGAAGTCGACCTGGAGGTTGGCCGAGCGCTTGCGCACCCGTTCGAGCAGCCGGAACGTGCCGCCATAAATGTCGTCGGTGGCGACGATATGGGCGCCCGAGTCGAGCAGTTCGAAAATCGTGGCGATCGCCGCCAGGCCGGAAGCGAAGGCGAAGGCAGCGGTGCCGCTTTCGAGGTCGGCCACCGCGCGCTCGAAGGCAAAGCGGGTCGGGTTCTGGCTGCGGGCATATTCAAAGCCCTTGTGCACGCCGGGGCTCTGCTGGCCATAGGTCGAGGTGGCATAGATCGGCACCATCACCGCGCCGGTCGTCGGGTCGTGGCTCTGGCCGCCGTGGATGGTGCGCGTCGAGAAGGCGAGGCGGTTTTTGCCCGTTATGGTGGCTTTGACGGTCATCGGGCGCGCCTCAGATGGTTGATCAGGTCGATGCGGGTTATCAGGCCAATGAACTCGTCGCCGTCGAAGACGATGGCGACCTCGTTGCGGTCGAACACCGGCAGCAGCGCGTCCAGCGTCTGGCTGGCCTGCAGCGTGTGCAGGGTAGAGGTCATGGCCGTACTAACCGGGGCCTTGAAGCGGTCCCAGCGGCTGTCATAGGGGCCTTCGACCTTGGCCAGGATATCGCTTTCGTCGATGATGCCGACGAGCTTGCCCTCGTCCAGCACCGGCAGTTGCGAGACATCCGAACGGCGCATGCGGCCATAGGCGTTGAGCAGGCTTTCGTCCGGGCCGACAAACACAGTGTCGCCGGTGCGGTGCGAGCGCATCACCAGATCGCGCAGATCGCCATGCTGCTCCTGCTCGGCAAGGCCCTGCTCGGCCAGCCAGAAGTCGTCGAACACTTTCGACAGATACTTGTTGCCGCTGTCGCAGACAAAGGTGACGACGCGCTTCGGCACGGTCTGCTCGCGGCAATAGCGCAGCGCCGCCGAAAGCAGCGTGCCCGACGACGAGCCGGCAAGGATGCCTTCCTTGGAAAGCAGGTCGCGGACCGCCAGCATGCTCTGCTTGTCGGGGATGGAATAGGCCTTCCTGACCAGCGACAGATCGGCATTGGGCGGGACGAAATCCTCGCCGATGCCTTCGACGGTCCAGCTTCCGGCCTCTACCATCTTGCCGGTCTTGATCAAGGGCGCCAGCACCGAGCCGACCGGATCGGCGAGGATCATCTCGGTCTTCGGCGAGACCTTTGCGAAATAGCGGCCGAGCCCGGTCAGTGTGCCGCCGGAGCCAACTCCGACGACAACCGCATCGACATCGCCTTCGAGTTGCTGGAAGATTTCCGGCCCAGTCGTGGTCTCGTGGGCGTGCGGATTGGCCGGGTTGGCAAACTGGTTGGCATAGAAGGCGCCGGGCAGCTCGGCGGCGATCTTCTCGGCCATGTCCTGATAATATTCGGCATGGCCTTTGCCGACATCGGAACGCGTCATCCGCACCTCCGCGCCGAGCGCCCGCAAATGCTGGATTTTTTCGCGCGACATCTTGTCGGGGACGACGAGGATGATGCGATAGCCCTTGGGGATGCCGACCTGGGCGAGACCGAGACCAGTATTGCCGGCAGTCGCCTCGACGATGGTGCCACCGCGCTTCAGTCTGCCCTGTCTTTCGGCGGCGGCAATCATCGACAGCGCGATGCGGTCCTTGATCGAGCCGCCGGGATTTTGGCTTTCGAGCTTAATGAACAGCCGGCACTTGCCGATGTCGAATTTGGTCAGCTCGACGATCGGCGTCTGCCCGATCAGGTCGAGAACCGAGGCATAGGGCGGGCGCAGGCGAGACGATGCATCGTCCTGTGCCACGATCTTGTGCTTGCTCATGTCAGATGCTCCGTTGCCAGGATGAGCAACCGCCCTGGAAGACGGCAACCTACCGTCTTTTCCAGCCGTTTGCAGTTGGAAAGAAGATAGATCGTGCCAATCCGACGGCCAGACGAGGAATGGGATTCCAGTTATTTGCCAGGCGCGCAGTAAGGGGTTGAGATTCAGGTCAGGCCGAGCCGAAAATGGTGGGTTTCGAGAACCGGAGCGGAGCGGACATTCGGGTCCGTGAGCACCGGAAGCGCAGAAAACCGCCGTTTGCAGGCCGGCATCACCTGAATATCGACCCGTTAGCCCAGCAGCTGCTTGCTCAGCCGCGCGCACTGCACGCGAATGTCCGGGATGGCGTCGATCTCGAAGAAGGTGCCGCGCGTCAGCGGCCCGACGGCGAGGATCTTGGCCGATACCGTGCCGTCGCTGGCGATGACCTCGCAATTCGCGCTTACGTCGAGCCCGAGCCGCAGCGGATCCGGCCGGGCCAGCCCGCGGTCGACCAGCGACCGCACCAAGCTGTTCGAGGTTGCCGAGATGTCCCGGGCGATGCCGGTGCAATCATAGATGCGGGCAACGTCGAACCTTTCGAGGCGCTGCGTGTGGCGGGACTGGACCTGCAAGGTGAAGCCGTCGCCGGCGGCGATGTCGACGACGCGCCCGGCGACAAGCCGGATGCGGCCCGCTTGCACCGCCTCGGTAACGCGGGCGTAGACTTCCGGCGCCATGCGATGGCGATGGATGTCCCACCAGGCCTTGGTGTGCTCGACAAAGCGGCGCTTGGCCGAGGACGGCCAGTTCTGCCAAATCTTCTGGTTGAACGGCCTGAGACCGTCGACAACGTCGCGCCAGTCGACGCCGGCCTTCTGGTTCTCCCGGATCAGGTCGCGGAACCAGCCGACGAAATAGGAAAGCTGGGTGCCGAGCGGGATATCGGCCACGTCGAGCCTGATCGGGTTGCCCTTGCGATGCGGCGACGGCAGCAGGCCGCGCCTGGAAACCGCGACGATCTCGCCGCGATGACCGCGCTGTTCGAGCGACAGGAAGGCGTCGACCATGCTCAAGCCGGTGCCCAGCACCATGACACGGCTGTCGGGGTCGAGCGCGGTGTCGGCCTCCGACCCCATCCTGATCGCGTGACCCTGCCCGGCCCCCGGCTCCTCGTCATGGCCGGTGGCAAGCACGGCAAGATGGGCGACGACGCTGGTGCCGTTGGCCAGCGCCACCTCGACGCCGGACGCGGTTGGCGAGATCGACAGGCTCTCCTCGCGGATCAGGCGCAGCCGGCCTGTCTGCTGCTCACGCGCCTCGAGTTCGTCGAGCAGCTCCTTGAGATAGCGGGCGTAGACGCTGCGCGGCGCGTAGACCGGCGCCTGCTCGGGCGTTGCCAGGCCGCGTGCAAGCAGCCAGCGCGAGAAGTTGCCGGGATCGTCGGCATAGGCGCTCATGCCGGCCGCGCTGACATTCAGCACATGCGCCGACAGCAGCGTTGAATAGGCGATGCCCTGTCCGAAATGCGGGCGTTTTTCAATCAGGCTGACGCGGAGATCGGGATTGGGCGATTTCAGGAGATGCGCGGCAAGCACGACGCCGCTGGCGCCGCCGCCAACAATGATAATTGAATTTGCGCGGCCGGTCATGCGCGCACCAATTGTCTCGGGGGCCGTTGGTTCCGGAATTGTCGGGTCAGGCTTTGTTGATTCAGGCCTGGATTTTCAACGCAACCGAAAGATCTTCGTCGCCGGCGATATCGCGCATCTCGGCGAGGCTGCGCTGGTCCAGCACCTCGGCGATCGCCTGCCGGACCTCGAGCATCAGATGTCGGACTTGGCATGTCGCCTCGTTGCAATCTTCACAGCGCTGATACTGGGTGCGGCTGGCGCAGGGGATCGGTGCAAGCGGCCCGTCGAGCACGCGCACGACGTGGCCGACCTTGATCTCGTCCGCCGGGCGCGCCAGGCGATAGCCGCCCTCCTTGCCCTTGCGGCTCTGGACGAAACCGGCATTGCGCAATTCGCCAAGGATGGCATCGAGGAACTTTTTCGGAATGTTGTTTCCGCGGGCGATGTCGTTGACGAAGGCGAGCTGTCCAACCGGTAGGCGCGCCAGATGGACGAGCGCCTTGAGACCGTACTTACCTTTTTTCGTGAGCATAACCCGAACGTTTCTCTGTCATGCGATGGCGCAAGGCCACCGGTTGCGAAACGCCTGGCGTGCCTCCCCGCCGCGTCCAAGCTGTCACTACAGATAAATTCTAGTGACATGATATACAAGCCGGGAAACGTTGATTTTGCTTCGTTTTCAAGCCGCAATGGCCATTTTGGCCGGGGCTTGCGCCCTTGGGAGCACAGAAGCCTCCGCCAATGGCACACCGGCAAACCGCCCGGCGACAGGAATGTCCCGATCGGCGAGAATACCGGCAGCGGCTTCTACCCGTGAATTTGAAGGCCAATGCATGCTGCGCGCGGCAATAAGGAGGGTGTCGTCGCTCATCGTCCTCTCCATCCTTCAATGTCGATAAGAATACTAGACTTATCCCTTAACACAGGAAATTCGTTTTCAATTACTCGGCCGTTCGCAGCATGGATTTGCCGGTGAACGCGCCAAAACGGAAAATTCTTGTTTGCGGCTGACGGCGCATTCGCCGGTCGCCCGAAAGACGCGAAGCGCCAGTGTGGCGAACGTCGATCGCTCCTTTCGGGGCAAATCGCAAACGTTCGACATTGCCGAGGCCTCCGTCCCCGTGGTTCGAACAGGTGCGAAGCACCGGAGCTTCGGCACCGTTCCCGTCCGCTACCGACTGCCGGCCGTCATGGCAGCAGAGCAATCCCCAGCCGCCACATCCGCCTTCGCGCCGCGTTACCGACGGCTTTTTTCTAACAAGCCGGCAATGGTTGGAAGGATTTTACTCTACAAGGATTATAGACTTAGCTGACTATGAAGGGCGATCCGGTTTTTCTGTTTTCAAGGAGCCTTTCATGTCCACCCGCCAGCCTAGGCCGAGTATTCGCGGCGCTGATCGCCGCCCTTGTCGTCGGCGTTCCCATCGGGCTGGCGATCGGCATCAGCACCGTCGGGCGCGGCATCTTCGATCCGCTGCTCGAATTCCTGCGGCCGATCCCGCCGCTTGCCTACCTGCCGCTGGTCATCATCTGGTTCGGCATCGGCGAGCCTTCCAAGATCCTGGTGATTGCCATTGCCATGCTGGCGCCGGTCGCACTGTCGACGGCATCGGGCGTCCGCGGCGTCTCGCAGGAGCGCATCAATGCGGCACGCTCGCTCGGCGCGACGAGCATGCAGCTTGTCCGGCATGTGATCCTGCCCAGCGCGCTGCCCTCGATCCTGACCGGTCTGCGCATTGCACTCGGCGCCGGCTGGTCGACGCTGGTCGCCGCCGAGCTGGTGGCGGCAACGCGCGGGCTCGGCTTCATGATCCAGTCGGCGGCCCAGTTCCTGGTCACCGACGTGGTGGTGATGGGCATACTGGTGATCGCGGTGATCGCCTTCGGGCTCGAATTCGTCATCCGCAGGATCGAGCGCGGGCTCGTGCCGTGGGCGGGACGGGAATGACTGGGGGCCAGGAGAGACACACCAGGAGAGACATATGACGATGACCCATTCCACCGCTGTGCTGTTCGCGCATTTCGGCCATTGGCTTCGCCTGGTCAGGACCGGGGACAAACAGCCGCCTGAAGACGAACGCAAATCGCCGACGCCGGTCCAGCTGGATGCCGAGCGCAACCGCCTGCCGCCGCGTGACGAAAGTTTCTACTGGGGCTGGCAATACTGGTCGCGGTAACCGGCTCGGCATGTCTGTGCCGCAGCGGCTCCCGAGGATCGACGTCCTCTCAAATCCGCGAACGGTTCGCCCAGGCCAATCCCGCCAGGCCGACCAGCACCATCACGACCCCGGTATAGAGCCATTGCGACTGGCCGGTCATGAAGCTGCCGCCGACAAGGCCGATGCCTTGCAATGACCACAGCACGCCGATGGCGAGCACAATCAAGGCTAGCAGATTTTTGATCAATCTCATTGCTAAAACTCCTTTCCAAGTCGATCATCAGCCGCGCTCCGGCCGGAATGGAATAGCGAGAAGAAGTGGCTCGGTCACGCCAGCTTCTACTTAGATGCTAACCTCCGATCTTGCGCAAGACATCCGCAGATCGATGCAAAGATCATCAAGGAAGCTGTGCTGCGCTGCGGAAACTCTATGACAAATTGTTTCGCGCCGACTCCAAACGTGTAACATTGCCATGGAGCCGACAGATCATTGCCGCATTTGCTGCCTCATTCGCCCCTAACCGCTGCGGGTCTGTCAACGGAGCCAGTCCCCAACACATGAACAAAAGCAATCAGACCGCGCTTGTCGCGGCCACGATCGCGGCTGGCCTGATGGTCGGCGCATCCACTGCCAGCGCCGCCGCGCAGTGCGGCCGTGCCTCCTGGTACTCACTGCATTCCAGAACCGCTTCCGGCGAACGCATGAACCCGTCGGCGCTGACCGCAGCGCATCGCAGCCTGCCGTTCGGCACCAAGCTGAAGGTGACCAACCGCAACAATGGCCGCAGTGTCGTCGTGCGCATCAACGACCGCGGCCCGTTTATCAGGGGCCGGATGCTCGATCTGTCGAAGGGCGCCGCCAGTCAGCTCGGCTTCATCAGCTCGGGCCATACCGCTGTCTGCATGGCACGCGTCTAACGGTCCGGTCGCCACGGCCGGACACCTCCTCCGATGATCGTACCGATAGCCGTACTCTCTGCTACGCCTTCGCAGGTGCACATTGAGCCGGCTGTTGCCATTGAAGGCGGATTCTCAACGTCTTGGACGAAAGAACGAGCATAAATCACGCAAGTTGACGTATTGCATCGCAGCAGATTGTTGCTAACCTCCCGCAAGACACAAGGCTCGGCGCTGCTCGTCGGCCCTTCGATCGCAGTCGGCAGCGGGGTTCTCGATGTTCTACCAGCTTTACGAACTGAACCATGCCGCTTTGCAGCCGGCCCGCCTCTATGCCGATACGGTGCGCCTGTTCTACTCCAATCCGCTCAATCCGATTTCACACACGTCCTGGGGCCGCTCGATTGCAGCAACAGCCGAATTGTTCGAGCGCACGACGCGCCGCTATGGCAAGCCGCAATTCGGCCTGACCAAGACCGTGGTCGACTGGAAAAACGTCGAGGTCAGCGAACACACCGTCTGGTCGCGACCGTTCTGCAACCTGGTCCGTTTCGAGCGGGCGGTTCCTGCCGGGCGCCGGCCGGATCCGAAGCTGTTGATCGTGGCGCCGATGTCGGGCCACTATGCGACGCTGCTGCGCGGCACGGCCGAGGCGATGCTGCCCTATGCCGACGTGCATATCACCGACTGGGTCGACGCCCGCATGGTGCCGCTCGCCGACGGCAGCTTCGACCTTGACGACTATATCGACTACATCGTCGACATGCTGCATGCGCTAGGCCCCGACACCCATGTGATGGCGGTGTGCCAGCCTTCGGTGCCGGTGTTGGCGGCGGTGGCGCTGATGGAAGCCAAGTGCGATCCTTTCGTGCCCTCGACGATGACGCTGATGGGCGGCCCGATCGACACGCGCCGCAACCCGACGGCGGTCAATCTCTTGGCCGAAGAAAAGGGCATCGACTGGTTCCGCGACAACGTCATCATGCGCGCGCCCTGGCCGGTGCCGGGCTTCGGCCGCGAGGTCTATCCCGGCTTCCTGCAGCTTTCGGGTTTCATGAGCATGAACCTCGACCGCCACATCATCGCCCATAAGGACTTCTTCATGCATCTGGTGAAGCATGACGGCGACAATGCCGAGAAGCACCGCGAATTCTACGACGAATATCTCGCGGTGATGGATCTGACCGCGGAATTCTACTTGCAGACGGTCGACACCGTCTTTGTCCGCCAGGCCTTGCCCAAGGGCAAAATGACGCATCGCGGTGTTGCGGTCGACCCTTCGGCGATCCGCAATGTCGCCCTGTTCACCGTCGAGGGTGAGAACGACGACATCTCCGGCCTCGGCCAGACCAAGGCCGCGCACGATCTCTGTGTCAACATCCCGGCCGACCGGCACGCCCATTACATGCAGCCGGCGGTCGGCCACTATGGTGTATTCAACGGCTCGCGCTTCCGCTCCGAAATCGTGCCGCGCATCGTTGATTTCATTACCAGCTATGGCCGTCAGAACCGCGTTGCGGTGAAGCCAAAACTGGTCCGGGCCGGCAAGAAATAGGCGATCGACGATGATGCTGCGCCCGCGACTTCGCATCAGGTCGGCCAACGCTAAAATTACCGGTTGGAACCGGTGTAGTCCATTCGAGCTGTTGCACAATAGTCGCGTTGGCGCCACGCGGGTAACCATGCCGCAAAATCAATCCATCCTCATAATTGACACGGACTGTAAATACCCCTTAACGTTTCGTTAATAACAAGGGACAAGCGGGGACAATGATTTCCTCACCAATGGCGAGAACGCTGCGCCTGTGCGCGCTGGCTGGGCTGACAATGGCAGCAGGTTGGGCCAGTTCGGCATCGGCAGCCAGCCCGATGGTGACAGGGGGCCCGACCTCGCAGCCGATCGGCCATTATGATTTCTGCAAGACCTACCCGTCCGAATGCTCGGTCCGCCCGAAGGACCTGTCGCCCGCCAGCATGACCGGCGCGCTGTGGCGCAAGCTCATGAGCGTCACCGCTCGGGTCAACGCCGCCGTCAAGCCGATGAGCGACTTCGACATCTATGGCAAGGACGAGGTGTGGGCCTATCCCGACAAGGGCGTTGGCGACTGCGAGGACTATGTCTTGGAAAAGCGCCGTGAGCTGAACCGGCTGGGCGTGTCGTTTGCCGATCTGCTGATGACTGTCGTGCGCAAGCCCGACGGTGAAGGCCACGCGGTGCTGACGGTGCGCACCGACAAGGGCGACTACATCCTCGACAATCTGACCGACCAGGTCCGTTCCTGGGACCAGACCGGCTATCGTTTCCTCAAGCGGCAGGCGATTGACAATACCGGCCGCTGGGTCTCGATCCGCGGCGGCCAGCAGGTTCTGGTCGGCTCGGTCCAGTAACAAAGCAACTCATTTCGGCTGTGCCAGCGCGGCGCGGATCGACGCAATGATGCGGCGAAGCTCGGCTTCGTCGAGCTTTTCGATGTTGTCGGCCAAGAGATTGGCAAGCTCGGTCGCCGCCGGGCTAAGGCCCGACGTGTCGAGCTTGACGCGCGGATGCGAGGTTTCGGCCAACCGCGCCAGTTCCTCGGCCTCGTCCCAAATGATGTTGAAATAGCCGATGATCTTCTGGATCAGCGTCCAGCTCGGCGCGCCGCGGCGGCCGTGTTCCAGCGCCGACAGATAGGCCGCACTGACGCCGATCGCCTTGGCCATGTCCTTCTGGCTGACGCCGCGCTCGCTTCTCAGCACGCGAAGTTTTTCGCCGAACGGGGTCACAAGCGCATCCTCATAGGTGCATCCTCATGGGTGTGTCCTCATGAGCGCGCCCGCCGCAAGCGGATATAGAGCGCGCCCGAGCCGCCATGGTTGCGGGCGGCATGGTCGTGGCTGGAGACGAGGGGCCGGAAGGCGGGCGTCGACAGCCATGACGGCACGGCGCGCCGCAAGACGCCATCGCCGCCCGACGAAGAGCCCTTGCCGGTGATCACCAGGACATAGCGGATCCCGCCGGCATGCGCCCGGTGCAGAAAGGAGAACAGCAGCGAATAGGCTTCGTCCTGGGTCAGGCCATGCAGGTCGACGCGGCCCTCGATCGGCAGCCGGCCCTTCGACAGTCTGTCCAGCGTCGGTTCGTCGAGTGCGTGGGAAACATGTTGCGCCTTCGGTTTTGCGGCCGCGGCAGGATTGGCCGCGACCTGTGCCGGCGGCGGCGCGTGCCTGGCCTCGTCGATCTCCGGCCCGACGTGTGGAATTTCGACGGCGGTTTTGCCCTTCAGCGGTTTTGCCGTGCGCGCCACCAGGTTCCATAGAATCCGGTCGTCCTCGCTCAGCCTGTCGATGTGCCGGGTCATCGGTCTGCTCCTGAAACCAGCGACCGGGGGATCAGCGCATAAAAATCGGCGGCGTTGCGGATGACGCCGGCGATCTCGCCGGCCGCGTCGCCCGACCCGGCAAACAAATCGCCGCGGGCCGGCCCGGTAATCGCCGAGCCGGTGTCCTGCGCGATCATCAGCCGCCGGAACGGTTTTTCGTCGAAGGCGGTCAGCGACGGCGCATCGATATAGAAAGGCGTGCCGAATGTGTGCAGCAGCCGGTCGACGGCGATCGAGCGGCCGGGTGTCAGCGGCACCTTGGCGGCAGCGATCGGGCCGAGCTCCCGGTCGTCGACGCCCATCTCGCGGAAGAAGATGTAGGAGCGGTTGCGCCACAGGATCTCGTCGATGCGCTCCGGATGCGCCTTGAACCAGGCGCGGATCGACTGCATCGTCACTTTCTCCAGCGGGATTTCGCCTATGTCGCTCAGGATCTTGCCCGGCCCGGTAAAGTGCTGGCCGGATTTGGCGGCATAGGTGATGCGGCGAAGCCTGCCATCGGTCATGTTGAGCCGTGCCGCGCCCTGTACGTGGATGAAGAAGGCGTCGACCTTGTCGGCGAGCCACGCGATCTCCAGGCCTTTTCCAGCAAGCGCGCCGCGTTCGATTTCGCCGCGGTCGAAATATTCGACCGGGCCGTTCGGCGCCTGGCGAGCGAAGGCGAGATAAGGGTCCATGCCGGAAGGACGATTGGCACCGTCGATATCGACAAGGTCGGCCGGGCGCGACAGCAGCGGCACCGAAAATCGGTCCGTGCGCACCGGCGAGGCTTCGACGTCGGGCTCGTAAAAGCCGGTGACGAGGCCGAAGCCGCCGTTTTCTGCTTCTATATGGGCCGGCACAAAGTGGCGCTCGAAGAAGCTTCGGGCCTCGAATCGATTCGCCGGCGAAACGGTGCGTGCTTCGGCATAGGCTTCAGCAAAGGCGTTGAAATCGATGCCGAGCGCGCCGGAGCGGTAGGGTTTCGTCAGGACATGAAAGGCCGAGCGGCGAAAGGCGGCGAACACCGGGAGATGGTCGTCCTCGTCCCAGCCGGGCAGCTGGTCAAAGGATTTTCTGCTGAAAGAGGAAGATAGCGACACCGGAGCCTCGCCGTCGCCTAACGCGCGACGCGCTTTAGGTCTTTGTTTTTATGCATGTCGTTGTCCCAAACCGCTGTGCACTTTTGGGCGACATGCATTCAATCTTCTTCTTCGGTGGCGACGAGCTTCCAGTTCGGATCGCGCGAGCGCGCGTCGCGGGCGAAGGTCCAGACGTCCTTGACTTCGGCGACGGTCTCGGGATCGCCGTCGATGACGGCGCCGGCCTTATCGCGGGTCGCCGAAATCAGTTCGCTGACGATGCGCAGCGTGATGTGCGCCTCGCTGCCCTTCATCTCGGCCGAAACGATGTCGGCCTTGTCGATGCCGACGAAGGAGGACTGGATCTTTTCGGCCTTTGCCTCGCGGTCGCCGATGGCCGCGACGAAGCCGTCATAGACCTCGCGCGACAAAAGGTTCTTCAGCGTTTTGCGGTCGCCATCGGCGTAGGCCATGACGATCATCTCGTAGGCCATCTTGGCGCCGTCGACGAAGGTCTTCGGGTCGAAGGTCGGATCATTGTCCTTGATCGCCCGCAGGCCCCGGTTGAGATCGGTGTCCGGCTTAGCAAAGGCATCGATCGCCACATAGGCATCGGCCGCCGGCTCTCCCGCCAGGCGCTTGCGCGGCAGCGAGACCACGTTCTCGGGTTTCTGGGCGGCATCCTTGTCGTTTTTGCGCCCTGCCGTATATGGATCGAAGGGCGGGCGTTCGTTGCCCGTGCGTCGGCCAAGCACGTTGCGCAGTTGGAAGAAGATCACCACCGCCGCAATCAGAAAGAAAATTGTGCCGAAGTCGAAGAAGCCCATATCTTGCGCCAATCAATCCCTGCTTTGGCCGGACCAGCGGCCAAGCAAGGGCCGCGATCACATAGCGTTCAGTATCCAAAGCATATAGAACGCATGCCGCAATCATTCAAATCAAAGGCAGCCATACCTATCTAACAGCTCTGGTGCCAGCGGCGATTGCTCGCCGGCCGGCAAAACATCGAAACGATCGGTCAAGATTTGCGTATTTCGCTGCTTCCCCTGTTCATTCTCGCGCTTCCGCTGCTGGAGATAGCCGGTTTCGTCATTGTCGGCCGCCAGGTCGGCGCGCTGGCGACGGTCGGTCTGGTGTTGGCCTCGAGCGTGGCCGGTGCCCTGCTGCTGCGGCACCAGGGTTTTGGCGTCATGGCCAGGGTCCGTGCCGAAATGGATGCCGGCCGTGATCCGAGCCGCCAGCTTGCGCATGGCGCCATGATCGTGCTGGCCGCGATCCTTTTGATCATCCCCGGCTTCATCTCGGATATTTTCGGCATTCTGCTGTTCCTGCCGCCGGTACGCGATCTTGCCTGGCGGATGCTGAAAGGCCGCATCGTGCTGGCCACCGATTTCGGCGGCGGTTTGCGGGCAAAGCAACGCGGCAAGACCATCGATCTCGACGACGGCGACTATTCGCGCGGCGACGACCATGCGCGCGGACCGGACTCTCCCTGGCGCCGCCTCAAGGACGAGTAGCCGCAAGGCAACCGGCAAAGCCCGTCCTTTGCAAACTTGTCTTGTCGTGCCGGCCATGATAGCGAACGCCCGAATTTCAATCCGGTCAGCAACGCTGCCCAGGCAAAAGGATCACAGCTTATGGCCAGCAAAGACGACGCGCCGACCGGCGCGGCCAATGGTAATGGAAATGCGGCGCAGCCTTCGCTCAACGTGCTCGCGCAATATGTGAAGGACCTGTCCTTCGAAAGCCCCGGCGCACCGAACTCGCTGCGCGGCCGCGACAAGGCTCCCGGCATCGCCATCAACGTCAACGTCAACGCCAACCCGCTTTCGGACAAGCAGTTCGACGTCAATTTGACGCTGAACGCGAAGGCGTCGTTCGACCAGGAAGTGCTGTTCAACGTCGAGCTGGTCTATGGCGGCGTCTTCGCCATCAGCGGCTTCCCGCAGGAGCACATGCTGCCGATCCTGTTCATCGAATGCCCGCGGCTGTTGTTCCCGTTCGCCAGGCAGATCATTGCCGAGGCGACGCGCAATGGCGGCTTCCCGCCGCTGATGCTCGACCCGATCGATTTCGCGCAGATGTTCCAGCAGAAGCTGGCCGAGGACCAGGCCGCCGCCGGCAAGGTCAAGGCGAGCTGAACCTGCTATTGTGAAGTTCTGAAAAACCCGGCCTCGCGCCGGGTTTTTGTTTGAGGCGCCGGCGGCATTCGGTGCCGCGTTGCGCTCTCAATTTCCAGCAACCCTCAACCAAAGTGCCTTTTCGCCGAGGCTGCCGACGAGGCCCGCGTGTGCTGCGCGCTCGGCATCGGTCAGGCGCGGCGGCAAGGCGATCGGTCTGACGCCGATCGAAATGTCGATATCGTCAACATTCTGCCTTCCACCCGCCGGCGTCATGATGCTGTCGAGGATGAGGCTAGCCTGCTTGCCGCCGATGAGCTCGATATAGACCTCGGCCAGCAATTCCGAATCGAGCAACGCGCCGTGCTTGGTGCGACGGCCGTTGTCGATGCCGTAGCGGCGGCAGAGCGCGTCGAGCGAATTGGGACCCATCGGATGCTTGCGGCGCGCCAGCGCCAGCGTGTCGATGATCCGTCCGGGATCGATGACCGGATGGCCAAGCCGGCCGAATTCGAGATTGAGGAAGCCGATGTCGAAGCCGGCATTATGGGCGACCAGCTTGGCGCCGTCGATGAAGGCCAGAAAATCCTCGGCGATCTCCATGAAAGTCGGCTTGTCGATGAGATCGGCGGCGCTGATGCCGTGCACGGCCTGCGCCTCGTGATGGATCGGGCGGCCTTGCGGGTTGATGTACTTGTGGAAGGTGCGGCCGGTCGGAAAGCGGTTGACCAGCTCGACGCCGCCAAGCTCGATGACGCGGTCCTCGCGCGTGTCGAGGCCGGTGGTTTCCGTATCGAAGATGATCTCGCGCATCGAATCAGTCCGTTGGTTCCAGCGTCATTCTAGCCGAATCACACCCGGAACAAAATGGCAACAGGTAATTTCGGCTGCAAGCCTCTTAACCAGGCCTAGCTGCCTTATCCCCGACTAGTTCGGCAATAATCGCCTTGACCGCCGCGCGCGCCGCATCGAACCCTTGGCCGGTGTCGATGACGAAATCGGCGCGCCGGCGCTTTTCGGCGTCGGGAACCTGCCTGGCCAGGATCGACGCCAGTTTCTCCTCGCTCATGCCTGGCCGCGCCAGCACGCGGGCGCGCTGGATCTCAGGTCGTGCGGTGACGACCACGACCTTGTCGACGCGATCCCGGCCGCCGGTTTCGAACAGCAGCGGGATATCGAGCACGACAAGCGGCGCGCCGGCGGCACGGTTTCGAGCCAGAAAGGCATCGGCGTCGGCCCGGACCAGCGGATGGATGATCGCTTCCAGCCGTTTCAGCGCGGCGGCGTCGCCGAGCACCCGCTCCGCCAGCTTTGTGCGATCGACCGCACCGGATCTGGTGGTTCCGGGAAAGGCCGCCTCGACCAGGGGCGCGGCCTTGCCGGCATAAAGGCGATGCACCGCTTCGTCGGAATCATGGACCGGCACGACGGCCTCGGCAAACATCTTGGCCGTGGTCGACTTGCCCATGCCGATCGATCCGGTGAGACCAAGCACGATCATTTTATTGCGCCGATATCGGCAATGATCATTTGCCGCAGCTCGGCGGTGACTTCTGGCCTGGTGCCGAACCAGCGCTCGAAGCCGGGCACCGCCTGATGCAGCAGCATGCCGAGCCCGTCGACGGTCTTCAATCCGCGCGCTTTGGCTGCGGCAAGCAGCGGCGTCTCCAGCGGCACATAGACAATGTCGGTGACGATGGCGCGGTCGGGCAGTTTGCCCGGATCGGCGGGCAGGCCTTCATTGCCATGCATGCCGAGTGCGGTGGTGTTGACCAGCAGGCCGGCATCCTTGAGCAATTCGCCGGTCGCCGCGATGTTGTGGGCGGAGACGCCGGCGCCGAAGCGCCGGCGCAACTCCTGCGCCCTCGCAAGCGTCCGGTTGGCGATGCGGATATCGCTGACGCCGCGCTGCTTGAGCGCATGGACGACGGCGCGAGCGGCGCCGCCGGCGCCGAGCACCACGGCCGGGCCGTTGGCCGCCCAGCCCGGTGCATACTCGTCCAGATTGGCGGCAAAGCCATGGGCGTCGGTGTTGCCACCCCACAATTCGCCATCCTCCAACCACAGCGTGTTGACGGCGCCGATTTGTTCGGCGTCGTCGTCGCGGCGCGCTGCCAATGCAAAGGCGGCCTCCTTGTGCGGGATGGTGACATTGCCGCCGCGAAAGCCACCGGCCTGCAGCGTTTGCAGGAATTCGGCAAAGGCCTCCGGCGCGACGTCAATGGCCTGATAGCTGCCGTCGATGCCGTATTTCACCAGCCAGTAGCCGTGGATTTTCGGTGACCTGGAATGCGCAATCGGGTGGCCGGTGACAAACGCCTTTTTCGAGGCCTCAGCCATCGATCGCCCCGAGCTCGCGCAGCGTGGCCAGCACCGGCAAAAGCGGCAGGCCGACAATGGTGAAATAGTCGCCTTCGATTTTTTCGAACAGCTGGATGCCCTCGCCTTCGATCTGGTAGGCGCCGACGCTGGACAGCGCCTTGGCGCCGACGCGCGCCAGATGGCGGCCGATGAAGGCCGGATCGAGCTTGCGCATGGTCAGGCTGGCGATGCCGACATGCCGCCACAGAACCGCGCCGTCGCGGGCGAGCACGACAGCGCTGTTGAGGTGATGGGTCTTGCCCGACAGCGTGAGCAGATGGCGGCGCGCGCCCTCCATGTCGGCCGGCTTGTGGAACAGCTCGTCGCCGAGCGACAGCGTCTGGTCGCAGCCGAGCACCAGGGCGCCGGGCTTGCGCTCGCTGACCTCGGTGGCCTTGGCCTCGGCAAGCACCAGGGCAACGTCCTCCGGCGACACGCCACTGTTTTGCAGCGGCGCCTCCAGCGCACGTTCGTCGACAGCCGCCGGAACCGCTTCGACCGCGATGCCGGCGTTGACAAGCAGCGCCTTGCGGAATGGACTGCCCGAGGCAAGGATGATTTTTTCAGCCATTTTTGTCGCCTGATTCCTGACCCTCACAAGGGTGAGTCGAGATTCAGGTCAGGCCGAGCCGAAAATGGTGGCTTCCGAGAACCGGAGCGGAGCGTACTTTTGGTACGTGAGCACCGGAAGCGCAGGAAGCCGCCGTTTGCAGGCCGGCATCACCTGAATATCACACGCCCTAGCGCGTCTTGCCGCGCAGGGCAACGATAGCCGCCGCGGTCTCCTCGATCGACCGGCGGCTGACGTCGATCATCGGCCAGCCATGCCGCGTGCAGATCTGGCGGGCATAGGCGAGCTCTTCGGCGATCGCGGCACGGTCGACATAGTCGGTCGGTTCGTAGGCGCTGGTGCCGAGAACGCGGTTTTGCCGGACTTGGGAAATGCGCTCGGCAGTGGCAACCAGGCCGACGATCAGCGGCCTCCTGGCGTCGACCAGGCTTTCCGGCACCGGCACGCCGAGCACGATCGGGATGTTGGCGGTCTTGATGCCGCGATTGGCGAGATAGATGCTGGTCGGCGTCTTCGAGGTGCGCGAAATGCCGACGAGCACGATGTCGGCATCATCCATATTGGCCGGCAGCTGGCCGTCATCATGCTCCATGGTGAAGTTGAGCGCATCGATGCGGCGAAAATATTCGGCGTCCAGCACATGCTGGGCGCCGACGCGGCGACCGGCCGGCGTGCCGAGATAGGACTGGAACACAGTCAGCACCGGTTCCAGCACCGAGACGCAAGGCAGGCCCATCGCCGCGCAGCGTTCGTCGATGCCACGGGCAAGCCTCTGGTCGACGACGGTGTAAAGGATGATGCCCGGCTCCTCCTCGATGTCCTCGAACACTTTTGCCACCTGCTTTTCAGTACGGATCAGCGGGTAGATATGCTCGATGGCGCGCGCATCCTTGTATTGCGCGGAAGCCGCGCGGCCGGCGGCCAGCAGCGTTTCGCCGGTGGCGTCGGAAATCAGGTGAAGGTGAAAGAAGCTCTGCGGTTTGTTCACAGGATACATTCCAGGCTGTGGGCCGATGTGGATAAGCCGGGCGGAAAACTCGGCCACCGCCAAGCGACTGTATCAGATGCCGGGTTGTCCACAATTCGATGCGCTGTCGGCTTCTCCGGGCGATTGGGGACAAGTCCGGGGACGGAGCCTTTTGCCTTCGCTTCATCCACAGGGGCAATTTCTTTGGCCTGGCGGCAACGCGTTGACTTCAGTCGGAAATTCGCGGCTTTCCACAAAGTTCTGCAATCCCGTTGGAGAAGCGCGCGACAATATGCTGGCTGGTCTTTTCGCAGGCAAAGCGGGACAGGAGACAACCACCACAACCAACAGACTCTTAGAATCATAAGATTCCTAAAAATAATATATTTAATTATAGGGAAGCCTGGAAAGGCGAGCGCTCAATGCCCCAAAACCGCATCGTGCTGGACGTGTTGAGAGGCAAGGCAGCATTTCCGCCGCCGCTCTGGATGATGCGCCAGGCTGGCCGCTATCTGCCGGAATATCGGGAGACGAGGAAACGGGCCGGATCGTTCCTCGATCTTTGCTACGATCCCGACCTTGCGGTGGAAGTGACGCTGCAGCCGATCGAACGCTTCGGCTTCGATGCATCGATCCTGTTTTCCGATATCCTTGTCGTGCCGCATGCGCTCGGCCGCGACGTACGCTTCGAGGAAGGACGCGGGCCGCTGCTGACGCCGATCTCGGCGGCGGAGATCGAGGCTCTCGACGGCGAAACGTTTCACGTGAATCTCGAACCGGTCTACGAGACGGTGCGGCGATTGCGCGCCAGACTGCCTGGGGAAACGACGCTGATCGGCTTCTGCGGAGCGCCATGGACGGTGGCGACCTACATGATCGCCGGCCATGGCACGCCCGACCAGGCGCCGGCGCGGCTTTTCGCCTATCGCGAGCCGGCGGCCTTTCTTCGGCTGCTGACGGTGCTCGCCGATCATTCGGCTGCCTATCTGATCCGGCAGATCGAGGCCGGCGCCGACGTGGTGCAGATCTTTGACTCGTGGTCCGGCGTGCTCGACGAAGCGTCTTTCGAATTATTCTGCGTCCAGCCGGTGGCCGAGATCGTCAGGCAGGTCCGAGCCGTTCATCCCGACGTCCCGATCATCGGCTTTCCCAAGGGTGCAGGAGATCACTACCGGAGCTATCGCCAGAAGACCGGCGTGACGGGGCTGGGCCTCGACTGGACCGTGCCGCTGGCCGTGGCGCGGGAATTGCAGCGTGATGGCGCCGTGCAGGGCAATCTCGATCCGCTGCGGCTGGTAGCCGGCGGCAAGGCGCTTGCCGACGGCGTGGGGGCGATCCTGGGGGCGTTAGGGGGCGGACCGCTGATCTTCAACCTTGGCCACGGCATCACGCCGGAGACGCCGCTCGCGCATGTCGAGCAGATGGTGAAACTGGTGCGGAGCGCATCGTGACGATGATGGGCGCGGACGATACGAACAGCGGCGCCAATAGCGGCAAGGCGGCGATGCGCCGCGCGGCAATTGCGGTCGTCATTTTCGTCGTGCTGGCTGGGCTGCTGTTTCTCTTCGGGCCCGATGATTTCTATCCCTGGGCGAAGGCGATCCATGTGATTGCCGTCATCTCCTGGATGGCGGGCATGCTCTATCTGCCGCGCTTGCTGGTCTATCATGCCGATGCAGAAAAAGGCTCGGTTCAGTCGGAGACTTTCAAGGTGATGGAGCGTCGCCTGCTGCGCGGCATCATCAATCCGGCAATGGTGATCACCTGGGCATTCGGCCTGTGGCTTGCCTGGAAAGGCTTTGGTTTTCAGGGCGGTTGGCTGCATGCCAAGATCGCGGCGGTGCTCTGTCTTTCCGCTGTGCATGGCTATCTTGCCGGCGCGGTCCGCAAATTTGCCGAGGACCGCAATGAAAAACCGGCAAGGCACTGGCGGATGGTCAACGAAATCCCCACATTGCTGATGATCGTCATCGTTGTCCTGGTTATCGTGAAGCCATTCTGACGCCTCGACGATCCGCAAAAGGCGGCTTGCTCTTTCAGTCGACCGACGATAAAAGACGGGTCTTCCTTCCCGTCATGCGCCGCCCATTCATCGCTTCGGCCGCGCCCGGCATTTGTCGCATCCCGCCGATATTTTTCCCAAAGCTTACTCAGAGTCCGTCTAATGATGCAAGAAATGAAACTCACAGAGTTCAAGAACAAGAAACCGCCAGAGCTGATTGCTTATGCGGAATCGCTCGAAGTCGAGAATGCCAGCGTCATGCGCAAGCAGGAGCTTATGTTCGCGATCCTGAAGAGGTTGGCGACCCAGGATATCGAGATCATCGGTGACGGCGTCGTCGAGGTGCTGCAGGACGGTTTTGGTTTCCTGCGCTCTGCCAATGCCAATTATCTGCCGGGTCCGGATGATATCTATATTTCGCCGTCGCAGATCCGGCGGTTCTCGCTGAAGACCGGCGATACCGTCGAAGGCCCGATCCGCAGCCCGAAAGAAGGCGAGCGTTATTTTGCGCTGCTCAAGGTCAACACGATCAATTTCGACGACCCGGAAAAAATCCGCCACAAGATCCATTTCGACAATCTGACGCCGCTTTATCCGACGTCGCGGCTGAAGATGGAAATGGAGGTTCCGACTTCGAAGGACATTTCGGCGCGCGTCATCGACCTGGTGGCGCCGCTCGGCAAGGGCCAGCGTGCCCTGATCGTGGCGCAGCCGCGCACCGGCAAAACGGTGCTGCTGCAGAACATCGCCCACTCGATCACCACCAACCATCCGGAATGCTATCTGATCGTGCTTTTGATCGACGAGCGGCCGGAGGAGGTCACCGACATGCAGCGCTCGGTGAAGGGCGAGGTCGTCTCCTCGACCTTCGACGAGCCGGCGGTGCGGCACGTTCAAGTCGCCGAAATGGTCATCGAAAAGGCCAAGCGCCTGGTCGAGCACGGCCGTGACGTCGTCATCCTGCTGGACTCGATCACCCGCCTCGGCCGCGCCTACAACACCGTGGTGCCGTCATCCGGCAAGGTGCTGACCGGTGGTGTCGACGCCAACGCGCTGCAACGGCCGAAGCGCTTCTTCGGTGCTGCCCGCAATATCGAGGAAGGCGGCTCGCTGACCATCATCGCGACGGCGCTGATCGACACCGGCAGCCGCATGGACGAGGTCATCTTCGAAGAGTTCAAGGGCACCGGCAATTCGGAAATCGTGCTCGACCGCAAGGTGGCGGACAAGCGCATTTACCCGGCCATGGACATCCTCAAATCCGGCACCCGCAAGGAGGACCTGCTGGTCGCGCGCCAGGACCTGCAGAAGATCTTCGTGCTGCGCCGCATCCTGGCGCCGATGGGAACGACCGACGCCATCGAGTTCCTGATCGACAAGCTGAAGCAGACCAAGACGAATGCCGACTTCTTCGATTCGATGAATACGTAAGGGCTGGTGGGGAGCCAGGAATAGGCATCCAACGTATTGGAGATGACCAATCGTCGATGCCGGCTCCGCCCTTCATTGCCCTGCCGGGCGTTTCTCCCCGTAAACGGGGAGAAAGAAGCTGGCCGCAACCCTGGCATCCGCTGAAGATTGGCGAAATCGTCGATGAGAGTGTCCCTCTCCTACAGGGAGAGGATGTCGGCAGGCAGGTGAGGGGCAGCGCAAACATCCGGGGCGATTGCCCCGCGTCTCTGGCGCCCTTACCTATCCGCGCCGCAACCGCCGTTCGAGCTCCTCAGCGTCCGTTATCACCGGCAGGCAGACCTGCCCCGTGCACAACCAGGCGCCGGGCTTACCGGTTGGCGGCAGAACGCCACCTGGGAGCATTGGCAGGTTTGTCGCCGCGCCGACCGGTACGACTATGTCGACACGGCGCGGATCCGGGTTTCGATTCGTTACCGGAACGAGCTGCGGTTTGGGCAGGTTGTCCACGATCACCAGTTTCAGCGGCTCGAGCGCCAGGGCACAGGCATTGACGATTCCCGCCTGGCCGTAAGGCTGATGCTCCGCCCGCCCGGCTGCGTGCTCGGCGACTGTCCAGGCTTTTTCCCAGAGATCGAGATCGCCGGAAAGCGAGGACAATCGGACCATGGCTTCGATGATCTGGCCGGTGGCTGAGGGAATGGCTTCGTCGACATCGCCCCTGATGCGGATCGGCACATCCGTGCTGTCCGATGCGGTCAGATAATAGCCGGTCTTGTCGCTGTCCTGATGCCAGAGGTCGAGCTGTTCGAGGAATTGACTGGCCCGATCGGCATAGCTGGAACGGCCGGTCGCCTCGAATAACGAGACCGCCGCATTGGCCATGGCGGCATAGTCGCTCGACAGAGCCGGAAACAGCTTCTTTGCGCCGAGCATCGAATGCGGCAGGCGGCTGTCACGTCCGGCACCCGCAATGGCGGCAAAGGCCGCTTCCGCCGCTTCGATCCAGTCGGCACGGCCAAGCGACCGTCCCGCCTCGGCAAGGGCTGCAATCATCAGGCCGTTCCAATCGGTCAAGGCCTTGCCGTCACGTCCCGGCCGGATACGCTGTTCTCTTGCCGCCAGCAATTTTTCCCTCAGCGGAACGAGCTGCTCGCGGTGAGCCACGCTTTGGGGCTGCTGGGTTTCGGTCTGGTGGATGATCGGCTTGCCCTCCCAACCATGCGGGCTGGAAAGCGGGAAGTGGTTGAAAAACAAAGAGGATTCGTCGCCGAGAGCGGCTTCTATCTCATCCCTGGTCCAGGTGTAGAAGAGCCCCTCCTCGCCTTGGCTGTCGGCATCGAGGCTGGCGGCGAATGCACCGCTCTCGACGCGCATTTCGCGCAACAGCCAGGTGACGGTCTCTTCGATTCGCAACCGGAACAATTCATTGTCGGTCGCCGCATAGGCCCAATTGCACAGGCGGACGAGCTGGGCATTGTCGTAGAGCATCTTTTCGAAATGCGGCACCAGCCATTCGGCGTCGGTCGAGTAGCGGCTGAGGCCGCCGCCTATGTGGTCGTAGATGCCTCCGGCCAGCATCTTTTCGAGGCTGAGGAGGACGGCGTCGCGGTGCGATGCGGTGCCGTCGCGCAGCCAGGACAGCCAGAGGCTCTGCATGAACGGCGCGTTGGGGAATTTGGGCGCGCCGCGCAGGCCGCCCAAATCCCTGTCGATCATGCCGTCAATGCCGTTGGCGAGCTTCGTCAGCGTGTCGCGGTCGAGCACGGCCTTGCGATGTATGCTCGCCAGCCGCGCCTCGACATGCGCGGTCAAGCCATCGGCGCTTTGCCTAACGCCCTGTCTTTTCTCTCGCCACGCCTTGTCGACCGCCTCCAGCACCTGGACAAAGCCCGGGCGGCCGTAACGGGCTTCGCGTGGAAAATAGGTGCCACCCCAGAACGGCTTGCCATCCGGGGTCAGGAACATGGTCAGCGGCCAGCCGCCCTGCTCACCCATAGAGGATAGCGCCGCCATGTAGATCTGGTCGATGTCAGGGCGCTCCTCGCGGTCGACCTTGATATTGACGAACAGACGGTTCATGACGGCGGCGACGTCGTCGTTCTCGAAGCTCTCATGCGCCATGACGTGGCACCAGTGGCAAGCGGCGTAGCCGACAGAGAGCAGGATCGGACGCTCCAGCGCCTTTGCTTCGGCCAGAGCGGCGGGCGACCATGGCCGCCAGTACACCGGATTGCCGCTGTGCTGCTGCAAATAGGGACTGGCCTCTTCGGCAAGCAGGTTTTGTGCAGGCAATGTCACGGCGCAACTCGATGGGCGGATTGAACAGGCATAGCTAGGGCGCTTCGGCAGAGCGGGCAAATGATTTCAAAAGACTCCATCGTAGCGCTGTCGAGCGGGCGCCTGCCGGCCGGCATTGCAGTGATCCGGATTTCGGGGCCGCAGAGTCGATTCGCAATCGAAACGATCGCCGGGTCGATGGTGCCGAACCGCGTCGCCACCTATCGCAAGTTCCGGGCGCCGGACGGATCGGTGCTGGACAGCGGCCTCGTCGTGTTCTTTGCCGGTCCCGACAGCTTCACCGGCGAAGACATTGCCGAGTTCCATGTGCATGGCGGACGCGCCGTCGTCGGGAAGATGCTGGAGACGATGGCCGGCTTCGATGGCGTCCGGCATGCTGAGCCGGGCGAATTCACCCGCCGCGCTTTTCTCAACGGCAAGCTCGACCTGGTCGAAACCGAGGCGCTGGCAGATCTCATCAACGCCGAAACCGAGGCGCAACGGCGCTTTGCCGTGCACAACGCCGAAGGTGTGCAGAGTGAGCTCTATCTGGGCTGGCGGCGGCGGCTGATCCATGCCCGCGCGATGGTCGAGGCCGAGATCGATTTTGCCGATGAGGACGACGTGCCCGGTTCGGTCGCCGATACGGTGTGGTCGGATGTTCAGGCCATGATCGACGAAATCGAGCGCCATGTCGCCGGCTTTCGTGCCGCCGAAATCATCCGCGACGGGTTCGAAGTCGTCATCCTCGGCGCACCGAATGCCGGCAAGTCGAGCCTGTTCAACGCTTTGGCGCGGCGTGAGGCGGCGATCGTCACCGACGAGCCGGGAACGACGCGCGATCTGCTCGAAGTGGTGCTGGACCTTGAAGGGGTGCGGGTCAGGGTAACCGATACTGCCGGTCTGCGCGAGGCGCCTGGCAAGATCGAGGCCATCGGCATTGAGAAGGCCAAGGCCAAGGCGCATAGCGCCGACTTGTTGCTGGTCTTGGAGGACATGGTCACCCCCTTCGCAATCGGCGCGCCGCCGGCTGATATTCCGATATTGAGGGTCGGAACCAAGGTGGATTTGCTGGGAGACAAGTCACTCTCGCCTGCCGGGCAATATGACATCGCTATCTCAACGCGGGACGGCACAGGCGTGACGGAATTGCTGGGCGAGATCGGGCGTCGCGCCGCGGCGCAGATCGGCCAGGCCGGCGATGTCCTGCCGTCGCGCCTGCGGCATGTCGAGCTTCTTAACGAAACGAAGCGCTTCCTGCTGGCGGCCCTGACGGCGGACGAGCGCGGGCAGGAGCTGCGGGCCGAGGAACTGCGCCTGGCGGCGGACCGGCTCGGACGAATCGTCGGCGCCGTCGATGTCGAGGACATGCTCGACGTGATCTTCTCGCAGTTCTGTATCGGGAAATGACTCACGTGAAACATTGCAAGGCTGGCCGGCTTTGGATGATTCACGTGAAACGTTGAGCGTTGACGGCAGGAGGAGACCGGTCCCGTCAATCGAACTTTGCGATTGGAGCAGGCCGTCACGGCTTCGTCATCCCAGGGTCGTCGCGACGTCGCTTCGCTCCTGCTCCGCCCTGGGATGAGGAAGCGGGGGATGCTTTGGCCAATCCCGAAGGCTTCGCGATGCTCAGCTGAGGGAGCGATGAACTCTGGTTGCCATCCCGCCAAATCACGGTGCCACCGCACCGATTGCATTGTTTCACGTGAAACGATTCGTCGTGCGTCCTTGACAGCACCGGCTCTCGGGGACATGTGTCGACCACTTTTGAGTCTGGAACACTAAAATGACCGATCACTACGATGTGGTTGTGGTGGGCGGCGGCCATGCTGGTTGCGAGGCGGCCAGCGCTGCCGCGCGCGCCGGTGCGAACACGGCTTTGGTGACGCTGCGCTTCGACACGATCGGTGTGATGTCCTGCAATCCGGCGATCGGCGGCCTCGGCAAAGGCCACCTGGTTCGCGAAATCGACGCCATGGACGGACTGATGGGCCGCGTCGCCGATGCGGCCGGTATCCAGTTCCGTTTGCTCAACCGCCGCAAAGGGCCTGCCGTGCGCGGTCCTCGAACGCAAGCTGACAGAAAGCTCTACCGGCTCGCGATGCAGGCGGCAATTCGCCAGCAGGCCGGCCTCGATGTCATCGAAGGCGAGGTGCTGGACTTCGAAATCAACGACGGGCGCATCGCGGCGGTGCTGCTGGCGGATGGAGGCAGGCTCGCCTGCGGTGCCGCGGTGCTGACGACCGGCACCTTTCTGCGCGGGCTGATCCATATCGGCGAGAAGAAGATCGTCGCCGGCCGCATGAATGAGCAGGCGAGTATTGGCCTGTCGGCGACGATGAGCCGCGCCGGCTTCAAGCTCGGACGGCTGAAGACCGGCACACCGCCGCGGCTGGACGGCCGGACGATCGACTGGGCGTCGCTCGAGAGCCAGGCGGCGGACGAGGATCCCGTGCCGTTCTCGCTGCTCACCGACCGTATCGAAAACCCGCAGATCCATTGCGGGATTACGCGCACGACCAATGCCACGCATGAGCTGATTCGTGCCAATCTCGGCCGCTCGGCTATGTATTCCGGGTCAATCGCAGGTGTCGGGCCGCGTTATTGCCCGTCGATCGAAGACAAGATCGTCAAGTTCGGCGACCGCGAAGGCCACCAGATTTTTCTGGAGCCGGAAGGGCTGGACGACGACACGGTGTACCCGAACGGCATCTCGACCTCGCTGCCCGAGGACGTGCAGCTGGATATTCTGAAGACCATTCCGGGGCTGGAGCGGGCAACCATGCTGCAGCCGGGCTACGCCATCGAATATGACCATGTCGACCCACGCGAGCTTAAGCCAACGCTGGAGACAAAGCGGATCGCCGGTCTTTTCCTCGCCGGGCAGATCAACGGCACCACCGGCTACGAGGAGGCCGGCGCGCAAGGGCTGCTCGCCGGCCTCAACGCCGCGCGCAAGGCCTCGGCGAGCGATGAAATCGTGCTCAGCCGCACCGAAGCCTATATTGGGGTGATGGTCGACGACCTGACCAGCCGCGGCATTGCCGAACCCTACCGCATGTTCACCTCGCGCGCCGAGTTCCGGCTGTCGTTGCGGGCGGATAATGCCGACGAGCGGCTGACGCCTCTGGCCATGAGACTGGGGATCGCCTCGCCGGAGCGAATGCAGCGGTTCAACAATGCCGTGCAAGACCTTGAGAAAGCGCGACAGCTCGCCCTCAGCACCACGATGACTCCCAATGAGGCGGCGCGCCATGGCCTTGAGATCAACCGAGACGGGGTGCGGCGTTCGGCCTATGAGTTGCTGGCCTATCCCGGTGTCGACATCGCCTGGCTGGCGCGCATCGAACCTGCTTTTGGCGCGATCGACGCCAAAACGGCCGAACGTCTTGAAACGGAAGCGAAATATTCCGTCTATCTCGACCGCCAACAGGCGGACGTCACGCAGATCAGGCATGAGGAGAGCAGGCTTATACCCGAATCGCTCGACTTTGCCTCTGTTCCCGGCCTGTCCAATGAATTGAAGCAGAAGATGCTGGCACGCCAGCCACGCTCCATTGCCGATGCGCAACGCATGGAAGGCATGACGCCGGCGGCGCTGGCGATCATTGTCGCACATGTGCGCAACGCCGAGGCGGCCGCGCGAAGGGATGTTGCGTGAGCGCTGCGTCCTGGGCGAGCCTGCTAGAGGCAGCGGGCCCGGTTTCACGTGAAACATTCGATCGTCTGGTCGAGTTCGAGACCGTTTTCCAGAAATGGAATCGGCGGATCAACCTGGCCGCGCAATCGACGCAGGACGATGTCTGGCGCCGCCACGTCCTCGACAGCGCGCAGCTGGCGCGAATCAAACCAGACGCGAAACGCTGGGTCGATCTGGGCTCCGGCGGCGGTTTTCCCGGCCTTGTGCTGGCCTTTCTGCTAGCTGAGCGCGAACGAGCCAGCATCGATCTGGTTGAAAGCAACCGGAAAAAAGCATCGTTCCTGCAAGCGGTCGTCGGACAGTTCAACCTGCCTGCCAAGGTCATCGCGCGCCGCATCGATGACAGCTACAGGCTTGTTTCGGCACCACAAATCGTCACGGCCAGGGCGTTGGCGTCGCTGCCGGCCTTGCTCGACTTGGCGGCGCCGTGGCTGACGAAGGGTTCGCGCGGCCTGTTTCACAAAGGCCGGGATTACCGCGCCGAAGTGGCAGAAAGCGCTCAACGATGGTCGTTCGATCTGGTAGAACATGCCAGTGTGACCGACGCGCAGGGCGTCATTCTCGAAGTGTCTGACTTGCGGCAGCACCCTGGCTTGTGACCGGCGACCCCCGAATGAATTTCTGGCATAAACCCATGATGAAGAACGGCCCCCGCATAATCACCGTCGCCAACCAGAAGGGCGGCGTTGGCAAGACGACGACCGCCATCAATCTGGCCACCGCGCTGGCCGCCATAGGCGAACAGGTGCTGATCGTCGATCTCGACCCGCAGGGCAACGCCAGCACCGGGCTTGGCATCGACCGGCGGGACCGCACCGTCTCGTCCTATGACGTGCTGACCGGCGAACTCGACCTCGAAGCGGCGGCAATTCCGACGGCGGTGCCCGGCCTGTCGATCGTGCCGTCGACGCTCGACCTGCTCGGCATCGAGATGGAGATCGCATCGGCGCCGGACCGGGTGCTGCGGCTGCGTAATGCGCTGCGGGCTTCGGCCGAGCGCTCGGCCAATTTCGGCTATGTGCTGATCGATTGCCCGCCCTCGCTCAATCTGCTGACGCTGAATTCGATGGCCGCGGCGGATTCGGTGCTGGTGCCGCTGCAGTGTGAATTCTTCGCGCTGGAGGGCCTGAGCCAGCTGCTGGAGACGGTGGAGCAGGTGCGCCGCTCGATCAACCCCGACCTGACGATCCAGGGCATCGTGCTGACCATGTTCGACGGGCGCAACAATCTCGCCAACCAGGTGGTGCAGGATGTACGGGCACATATGGGCGACAAGGTCTATGAAACCGTTATCCCGCGCAACGTCCGCGTTTCCGAGGCGCCGTCCTATGGCAAGCCGGCGATTCTCTACGACCTCAAATGCTCGGGCAGCCAGGCCTATCTGCAGCTTGCGTCGGAAGTGATCCGCCGCGAGCGCAAGTTGCGTGCTGCCTAACAGTTGTAAACAATAAAGCCGATTCGACACCGAAACGATCTGGACGGACGATGAACGAAGATCCTTCGAGAAAAAGACTGGGACGGGGACTGGCGGCATTAATCGGCGAAATCGATCGCCCGGCCGCACCGGAAAAGCCGGGCCTGGCAGCCGACGGCAAGGTGCCAATCGAGTTTCTCAGCCCAAATCCGAAAAACCCGCGCCGGCATTTTGGCGACGCCGACCTGACAGATCTCGCCCAGTCGATCCGTGAGCACGGCGTGGTGCAGCCGGTGGTGGCGCGGCCGTCGAAAACCCAACCGGGCCGCTACGAGATCATCGCCGGCGAGCGTCGTTGGCGTGCGGCGCAACGCGCCGGCCTGACCGAGATCCCGATCATCGTGCGCGACGTCAACGATCGCACGGCGCTCGAGCTGGCGATCATCGAAAACGTCCAGCGCACCGACCTCAACCCGGTCGAAGAGGCACTCGGCTACCAGCAGCTGATCGACGATCACGGCTACACCCAGGCCGATCTCGGCCAGGTGATCGGCAAGAGCCGCAGCCATGTCGCCAATACGCTGAGGCTGCTCAAGCTGCCCGACGTCATTCGCGACATGCTGGTCGATGGCGCCCTGTCGGCCGGCCACGCCCGCACCCTGGTGACGGCCGACGACCCGGCGGGGCTCGCCAAGCGGATCGTCGACGAAGGGCTTTCGGTGCGCCAGGCCGAAGCGCTGGCGCAGATGCCGGTCGGCACTCCGGCAGCTAAGCGACAGCCCGCAGCACCGCCGCAAAAGGATGCCGACACGCTGGCGCTGGAGAAGCTGATGACCAACACGATCGGTATGATCGTGACGATCGAGCACAACCAGCGCGGCGGCGTGATTAGCGTCGCCTACCGGACATTGGAGCAGCTCGATGAACTTTGCCGGCGGCTGAAGCGAGAGTAGGTAGGTTGCTAAAATGCCAAGGGCTTTTAGCCGGCAAATAAAGTTTGGGCTTAAGATCGGCAGTTCCGTCTTTTAATAGGAGAAGGGCCGCGCCGGTGATTGGCGAAATCGTCGAAGCGGTTAATCTCCCCCCTTGAGGGGGAGATGGCCGGCAGGCCAGAAGGGGTCGTCTCACATCAAGCGCCGGCGCCTTGCGGAAGCGAAGAAGATGTCGGCGTTCCACGCGCTGCGACCCCCTCTGTCGCCTTCGGCGACATCTCCCCCGTGACGGGGGAGATCAGTTGCGCTGCGCCAGCCTGTTGCTCTCCACGGCAATGCCGAGCAGTGCCTGCCGCGCCAGCGCTACCGACAAATCCGGTCGCCGGCGCGTCTGCAGGACAGCCGTCTGCAATCGGGTCAAAGCACGGCCAAGGGCCTCGCTGCTCCAGCGTTCGAGTGCTTTCTCGACCAGCTTTCGTCTGGAGAAGAAGACCGGCGGGCGCGCCGCGGCAACGACCGCCGCCGCATTGCGGCCGCCGGCGTCCATCAGGCCGCGCATGGCCTGAATCGTCTGCAACTGCCGCATCGCCGAGGACAGCACCAGAAAAGGCTGGCCGCCGGACTGGCAATGGCGGGTGAAGGCGGTGTCGAAGTCGGCGATCCTGCCTTCGAGCAGGGCGTCGACCGCCGCATCGAAGGACAGGCCGGAGACATCGCCAGACGTCGCCTTGACGTCGTCGAGGCCGATTTCGGTCTGGCCATGCGCATAAAGCACCAGCTTTTCGATCTCGCCGCGCGAGGCCAGCCGGTCGCCGCCGAGATTGCGGCGCAGCGCCTGCCGGGCCTCCAGCGTCATCGACATGCCGGCCTTGCGCAATTCGTCGTCGATGACCGTGTCGATGTCCCTGGTTTCGTCAGCATAGCACGGCAATGCCATGGCATTGTCCGCCGCTTCGACAACTGCGCGCAGGCCGACGCCCTTCTTCAGGTCGCCGGCTTCAATGAGTATGATCGCGTCCCGCGCGGGCTCGGCGGTCAGCGCCTTGATATCGTCGGCAAGCGCCTTCTGGGCGCCGGCATTGCGCACCCATAGCAGGCGCCGCTCCGAAAACATCGGCACGGTGCGCGCTTCGTCGAGCAGGCGGCCCTCGTCGCGATCGACTTCCGAACCGTCCAGCCTGACCACCGAGAACGGATCGTCGAGCGGCAGGCCGGTCTTGGCGGCGAAGGCCTTTGCGCGCTCGGCAACCAGCCCGCGATCGGGGCCGTAAAGCAGGACGATCGAGACGCGCGAATCCGGCCGCGCCAGCCATGAATCGACCTCGTATGCTTTCTTCTGTGCCATGGGTGCTGGTTAGCATGATGTGGCCTCGGGGTGAACGGAGGGTTGGCGGGATTGTTCCGAGACGCCGGAGGGGCAGAGGGGGGCGCAAAGGAAGGCCGGGCTCGCAAGACCTGGCTTCCTCGCCCTCGCGAAGCGGGGAGAGGTGGGCGCGCCGAGGCCGGGGGGGGGGGTGGTCTATTGGGGCGGGTGTGCCGGCACAAGGGAGCGGGGTCGAGGGCCCCCGCGCCCCCAACGGGGGGGGGGGGGAGCGAGGGGGGGGTTCTGG
>NZ_JAMYSE010000060.1:0-38685 GCF_040321795.1 Mesorhizobium sp. M0244
GTAAATTCGAGATTGGGCAGTCCAAAAGCACGATGCGAAGCACGTTCAGGGTCGGACGCCGCAAGCAGATTCGGCATCGGGTGGTAACGGAAATAGAGACGCGCCCGTTCGATCGGCGTGTTGACCACCGTAAGGCTCTCTACGCCCTTTTCGCGCAGCTCCGGATCGAGCCGCGCCTGGGCGGCGATATGGCGCCGGCAAAACGCACAATGCAGTCCTCGGAACAGGCCGACCAGCACCGGTTTTTGACCGCGAAAGTCGTCGAGCGCGATCTTGCCCTCCTGGGTAATGGCGTCGAGCACCACGTTGGGCGCACGGTCGCCCAGTTGAAGCGGTACCAAGTCACTACGCGCGGACATTTCCAACCTCCCACCCGGCTAGTCGAGAAAAGGCAGCACCACAAGCGCTTCCGGGTCGAGCCCGTGCTGGGCGCATATACCCTGCGCCAGGGAAAAGTAGCGTTCGGCCTCGGCCAGATTGTCGAGGTCGAGATTAAGCGTTGCAAGACCATCATAGCACGGAAACAGCAGTTGCGGTTCACCCGTTTCGCGGGCCACGTCCAGTGCTTCGTGGAACAAGCCAACCGCCAGTTCCGGACGGCCGTGGCACTGGTGGATCTGCCCAAGCACGATCAACGGCACCGGCAGGTGCTCGCGCTGGTCGAGCGCCCGGTCGATCTCGATGGCCTTCTCGGCAGCAGGCACGCCCTCCGTTGGACAGCGATCCGTGAAAGTACAACAAGCGACCGCCAGATTGGCGAGGAGGCGCGCCTGGAAACCCAAATCACCAATATGGCGCGCCACTTCAAGACCGCGCCGACAGACCTCCATCGCCTTTGCCGGATCGATGGTCGTGTAAAGCACGCCGAGATTGGTGTAGCCGCGGCAGGCCGCGCCCAGTAGACCGGCGGCTTCGGCCAATTCAATGCTACGCTCAACCTGACGCACGGCTTCACGGTTTCGCCCAAGGCGAGCCAGCGCAACAGCCTTGGTATTAAGTGCCTCGGCGGTCACAAGAGTGGCATCACACCCTACCTCGGAGACATTCTCCGTTGTCAGAGTGCGTACGCAATCCAGCGCCGCGTCTGCCCATTTTGCCGCGAGAGCGTGATCTCCGCTACGGAACGCCTGTCGGCCACGTTCTTGCCACAGATGCGCCTGCTCGATCGGGGCATCCGCTCCATCGAGGAGCGCTGCCGCTTCAGCATAGCGGGATTCTGCGTTGTCCCGCTTGCCAACGTCCCAGAGCAGCCGACCGATCTTACGCAAAACCCGCGCCGAAGCGACACGATTGGCTGACTCGCGGTATGCCTGCAACACCGTCTCGTAGTGGTGGTGCGCGATCTCGCGGCGGCCTACCGGGCCGCTCAAATCGGCAATGCGCTCTGCAATTGCCAGTTTGAGCGGTGTTTGCCCGATCGCGTCCAACGCAGTCAGTGCTCGCTCGTAGAAACGAAGGGCGTCGTCGTTGGCGTATATCATGCGAGCGCGATCGCCCGCCGCCTGCAGGTAATACGCGCCCTTCTCCCGCTCGGCGCTCTGTGCGAAATGATGACCGAGCACGGTCAAATCCTCGAGCCGTTCCGGCTTGTCGCCGCACAGTTGCTCCAAGGCAGCACCGACCCGCCCGTGGATGTCGGTCCGGCGTTGCAGGAGCAGATTCTGGTAGATCACGTCCTGCAGCAATGTTTGCGTAAAGCGGTAGCTTTGCGACGAGACCGAGCCTGATCCGGCAACTTCCTCGATGATTTCCGCATCGCAAAGCAGTTCGCAGCCGGCTTCTAGCCGGCCGGGGTCGGCTGTCACGGTTTTCAGAAGTGTGGCATCGAAGCGCGGGCCGATTACCGCGGCTTCCTGGGCCAACCGGCGCACCTCTTGGGGCAGCCGGTCGACGCGAGCAAGCAACATTGCCTGGATAGTGGCGGGAATGCCGGTTGCGACTTCGCCTGCCACAGTCCGCCATCGCTGGCCCTCGCGCATCAGTACACCGCGATCGATAAGGCCGCGAACGATCTCCTCTACAAAAAGGGGGTTGCCGCCCGCGCGCTCGAGGATCTGGTCAGGAAGCCTTCCTGCGGAGTTTACCCAGCTCTCGCCGAAAAGCGCCGCCAGCAGGCTGCGTCCGTCGTCACTGTTGAGCGGCGAAAGCCTGAGCGCTGTGTGACTGACCCGACTTGAGTCGAGCTGGTCGCTGTCCGGCGCCGGACGATGCGTGACCAGCAACATCAACCGCGTGCGTTCCAACCTGTCCATCACGAAACGTAGTGCCTCGAGCGACACGGCGTCGGCCCAGTGCAGGTCTTCGACGACAATCAGCAGCGGCGACAACGCAAGCCGCCGTTCGATGATTGTGCGGACTGCGTAGAGAATTTGCCGCCGCAGCTGCTCGGGCTCGACATGCTGCAAGGTGGCATCGGGGTCGCCAAGGCCAAGCACATGGTAGAGCAAAGGCATCAGCCGCTTCGCCTCCTCGCCCTGCAGGCCGAGATCGGTAAGCAAGCCTGCGAGCTTCCCCCGCATTTCGTCCCCATTGTCGTTTTGCATCATCCCGGCAGCGCTGCGCACCACTGCGCCCAAGGCGCCAAATGATTGTTCGCCCAGCGGTGAGCACGTGGCCTGCCGCACGGCGACGTTGCGAAAACGATCCTCGTCGCCGACGCGGGCGACGAACTCCTTCACCAGCCGCGATTTCCCGATACCGGCTTCTCCGACGAGGCGGACAAGTTGGGCCGAGCCGCCGCACGCCTGGTCAAGGCTCGCCAGCATTCTATGGAGCTCCGCACCACGACCTATTATCGGCGCGCTGAGGCCGAGCGCCTCGAGCCCACGCGCTGCACGCGGCGCCGCAAGCGGTGCATCCAGTCGATGGACGAGCACACTGCCAGCCTTGCCGCGAAGCACGACATCACCCAACGACTCGTAAGAGAAGGCATGCCGGGTCAGCCTGTGAGTGAGCTCGCCTACCAGCACCTCACCCGGTGCGGCCAGCGATTGCAGGCGTTGCGCCGTATTCACTGTGTCGCCGGTCACCGAATAGGATTTGGCGGTGCCGATGCCCAATCCGCCGGTGACGACCGGACCAGTGTTTATGCCGATGTGGAGTAACAGAGGCGAGCCGGAGTGGGGGGCGCTTTCGCCGAGCCGCGCCGTCCGGGCGATCATGTCGAGAGCGGCGCGAAGCGCACGTTCCGGATCGTCCTCATGCGCGACCGGCGCACCGAACAAAGCGAGCAGTGCATCGCCGATGAATTTGTCGACGAAACCACCAAAGTTTCGCACGGCCGCCGTCAATTCCTTGAACAGTTCGTTCTGCAGCGCTTGCGTGACCTCGGGGTCGAGCTGCTCGCTGAGTGTCGTGAAGCCGCAAAGGTCGGCGAACAGGACCGTTACCGTCCGGCGATCGGCGTCTGAGACGGGATGCAGCCCTTCTTCACTTTCGATGTTCGGAAGCAGCGACGGAGTTCGAGAAGGCGGCACAATGGTCCGGCTTGGTGTCGGAGCAGGCCGTTCGACGACTTTTGCGGGCGCACCGACGCTTGCCCCACATTTCGGACAGAACTCGAAATCAGGTGCGCAGGGGTAGCCGCAACTGGCGCATGGCACGGGCTGGCGCCTGCCACACTTCGGACAGAAGGCGTAACCGCCCTCAACCTCGAAACCGCAGCCCGAGCAGTCCATCGAACAAGACCTCACTAGAGGCCGTAACGGCGTGATCTCGCCACGCACTTCACGGCCAGGCTATTCACAAGGATGCACCGATAGCCGTCGAACGGCAAGCGGCAGCGCAAATGGGCATCGAGCGATCCGTGTGGGTCCGGTGGCAGAGCGCTGCCGATTCAAGCGGCTGCGTGGCCGTCGTTTGCGAAAGTTCCCTCTTACCCTCCGTCTTCCTGCTATCGTGGAGATGAGGAGACGGACAGATGAGCGAGAATCGTAAGCTAGCTGCAATCCTGGCTGCGGATGTGGTCGGATACAGCCGGCTCGCGAGCGCGGACGAAGATCGTACTTTGGCGAGGTTGCGGGCACTGCGCAGCGACCTGATCGATCCGATCATCGCAGTGCACCACGGGCGGGTGATCAAGCGCACCGGGGATGGGGCGCTGGTTGAGTTCCGCAGTGTGGTGGATGCCGTGCGCTGCGCCGTTGAGGTTCAGAATGGTATGGTTGAGCGCAATGCCGGCGTGCCGCAACACCGCCGCATCGAGTTCAGGATCGGCATCCATCTGGGGGATGTGGTCGAAGAAAGCGACGGCGACCTGATGGGCGACGGCGTCAACATCGCCTCGCGTTTGGAGGGCGTCGCGGCGCCCGGCGCCATCTGCCTGTCCGAGGATGCCTATCGCCAGGTCAAGGCGAGGCTCGACCTCTCGGTCAGCGATCTCGGCAGCACGCAGCTCAAGAACATCGCCGAGCCGATCCGGGTCTATTCGCTGCAAGTCGGTAGCGCCGGGACCAAGCCGGCCGCGAGCTCGGAAACCGCGACGAGCCGGCCGGCGACGGCAGCGCCGCCGAAGCTGTCGATCGCCGTCCTGCCGTTCGCCAACATGAGCGGTGACGCCGAACAGGACTACTTCGCCGACGGCATCTCTGAAGACATCATCACGGCGCTATCCAAACTGTCGCAGCTCTTCGTCATCGCACGCAATTCGTCGTTCACCTTCAAGGGCCAGAACGTGCATGTGCAGGAGGTGGGCACGAAGCTCGGCGTGCGGCATGTACTTGAGGGCAGCGTACGCAAGTCGGGGAACAGGGCGCGCATCACCGCGCAGCTCATCGATGCAACCTCGGGCGGCCATCTTTGGGCGGAGCGGTTCGATCGCGACCTGACCGACATATTCGCCGTGCAGGACGACGTGACGCAGCAGATCGTCGGTGCGCTGGCGCTCAATCTGACTGAGGGTGACCGTCAGCGGCTGGCGCCCGAGCACCCGCGCAGCACGGAGGCGTATGACTGTTTCCTGCGGGGCCGGGAGCTGTGGCACCGGCTGATGAAGGAGACGAACGTCGCAGCCCGCGACCTCTTGCAACGTGCCATCGAACTGGACCCGAAATTTGCCTCTGCCCACGCTTTCCTCGCCCTCACGCACGGACTCGATTACCTGAACAGGTGGAGTGCGTCGCCGCCGGAATCGATGGCGCAAGCGGAAGAGGCCGCAACGCGAGCGGTAACGCTGGATGGCAGCGATCCCTGGGCGCACTGGGCGCTGGTTATGGCCAAGCTGTACACACGACGGCACGATGGGGCCATCAACGAGGCCGAGCGCGCGATAGTCCTCAATCCGAACTTCGCCGAAGGGCACGTCATCCTCGGCGAGGCGCTGTACTATTCGGGCAGATCCGAGGAAGCCCTCGAGAGTTTCGCCCGGGGGAAGACCTTGAATCCATACTTTCCGGATGTGCTTCTGCACTTCCAGGCTTTGGCCTCGTTTCAACTAGGAAGGTACGAAGAGGCCGTTGACCTCTTGATGCAACGGCTGGCTCGCAACGCTGTCACCGACGTCTCGCGCGCGCTTCTGGCCGCCAGCTACGGCCATCTGGGCCGTTTCGCCGAGGCCCGCGCGGCATGGCAGGAGGTGCTTCGCGTCAATCCCGACTATTCGTTGGAATACCGTCGCAAAGTCTTGCCCTACAAGAACCCTGCCGATTTCGAACTCGTGGTGGACGGGCTCCGCAAGGCCGGTGTCGTGCAATGACAGGTGGGGCCATGTCAGGTTAGATAGATCGCGTCGCTTGCGGTTGCGCACTAGAAAATCAACCTGGAATAAGGCCTGAAGTGAGGCTCAGGTCGCCTTGATCTCTGTCTGGCCGATCTTGCGCCATCGGGCGTTTTCGCGAACCAGCTTCAGGTCGTCGGTCGTCTCGGCAAGTGTCCGCAATCGGTATTGCCGGAGCAGGTCCGGGAAGAGCGCCCCTTCCGGCAGGCCGGCAAGCTGCTCGCGAACCGAGATCTTTTCATCGATGACCCGCATGCCCCAGGCATTTTCCCGAACCTGCAGCTCCGCAGCCAGATCGCGCTCTTCCGGCGCGTTCTCGTCCAGCACAGCCAACAGGATCGAGTGGAAAAGCGCTACATAGCCAATCTGTCTCAGGCCGCCCACAACCCGCACGCGCGGCAATATAGCAAGGACGAGGAACATCAGGAACAAGTTCGGCAGCAGCACGCCGTCCAGCAGCGCCTGCTTGAGATGCGGCCGCTCGAACGGGATGGAAAGACCATGCGGCCTGTCAGGCTCGATCAGGTGCCCGTTCTCGAGGACGAGCTTGCGCACGCGCTCCTCGCGGATGCCCCAGAAATGGGCCGTGGCATTGGGCAGGAATCTGCCAAATGGGCTCGATGCGGCCTCTTGCAAGGCACGTTCGAGACGCTGGCGCCTTGTGGGCTCAATGAGCAGCCTGGAAAGAAGGCTGCCGTCATATTCTAGATGCCGCGCCATGGCAGCCGCGGCGAGCCGATCATCGATGAAAACCGGCAGGGCCATGCCGGAACGATCCCAATTGGCGACCAGATCCTCGTTGAGGGCTGTCAGCGCATCGGCGGCGGTTCCAAACACCTTGTCCTGGCTGGCAAGCAGTGTGCCCAGCCAGCGGCTGGCATCCGTTTCATCGCCCACCGCTTCGAGCGCGCGCTTGTTGAGGGCGACGGGACCGGCCACGCAGGCGCTTTTGCGGCACAGTTTGTGCCGCCCCATGCCAAACAGGTTGACCTTGTCGTCGCCGACATCTAGCCATCCCGGCCCCTCCCGGCCAATTGTCTCCATGGTCATCGTCGTTCCCATGAAGCCGAAGAAGGCCGACAGCCCGTTTTCGACCGCGCCGAGCCAGGCAAGCAGGAGGGCATCGAAGGTGATCCGGTCCATCAGAAGCAGGCAGTGCAGGCCGGACTGAATCACCGGTCTGTGCTCGAACTCTTCGAGGGCCTTGCCGATCTCTTCAGGCTGCATGATCACACCAAGGCGCTGATGCAGGACTTCGCGCAGGATCGAGCGGGCAGCGATCGCCGGGCCCGATGCAGGCCTTGCCACCGGCCGCCACAGATGGCGGGCGTAATCGGAAACCGGTGCATTCCAGTTCTGCTCGATGTCACGCGCGACTTCCGGGCAGAGCAGCGACAGCACAGCCAGAATTTCCGCCGGAGGCGTAGGGGTTGGATCAAAGACGGCGGTCATTGGTCCCGTCTAGCCGCTTGCGGTTCAAACGCCAAGGGAGACCAGATTTGCTGGATGCGGCCGGCCCACACATAGATCGTCAATGGTGAGACGAAATTGGCCGCATCCTACGGAGTTCTCCATGAGCAATCACCTGTTCGCCGACTCGGCACGAATTGTTAGATCGGCTAAACAGTTAAGGCCAAACAGCGTATCTCAGAACCGCAGCCGGGCCATGCTCAGGAGGTCGTGGTACTGCCCGTCGGTAAAACCGGCCTTCACATGCCGACCTTCGACCTCGAAGCCGTGGCTTGTGTAGAGACGGACGGCCGGTTCGTTGTCGGCATAGACGGTCAATTCGACCCGCTTCAGGGCGCGCCAGTTGTCGGCCACGTCAAGCAGCGCGCCAAGTATGGCAGAGCCGATGCCCTTGCCGACAAAGGCATCGTCAAGGCCGATATTGATCTCGCCGATATGCGAACGGCGTGGCGAACCCTGCACGACCAGGCTGCCATGGCCGACGACCCTGCCGTCCAACTCGGCAACGATCCAGGTGGTTTCCTGGCCGGACTTGGCGATGCGCCGCTCCACCTGCTCCACCATCTCGAAGGGCATCCTGAGCGTGCCCCAGCGGAAGCCCGGCATGTTGAAGATAGCGCAAAGCGCCTCCGCATCGCTTGGCCGGACGGACCGGAGCTGCGGCTGGATTTTCTCGGAGGATGGCGAGGTCGTGCTGGTCATGGCGTTCCCGGCGAAGGCAATCGGCCCGGCACGATGCACCGGACGTCACCTGAAAATCCAGCCGTCTCTGCAACCTATGATGCCGATTGCGAGCTAAAATACCAGGAGGCGGCGTAGAGTTTGAAGACGCCGCTGATGCCGATCCAGCCGAAAAGGGCGAGCCAGCACAATGTCCCGGTCGCCGTCCAGTCGATCCGGTGCACCGCAGCATCGGTGATGACGAGGCCAAGGATGGCAAGCAGGCCAATCAGAAACTGCGCCAAGCCGAGCACCAGCAGTTCCTCGCGCGGCGCGTTTCTCCAGACGAGATATATGCCGCCCGCACCAGCGAGGAAGATGGCGCTGTAGACCTGAGCGTGGAAGGCATCGACCGGCCATGGCCAGATGCTGCTGAACGTCAAGGGAAACAGCAACAGGCCGACGCCATAGAGTCCAAGGATCGCCGATTCCACCGGCATGTAGCCACGCCATGCGGGGTTTAAGGTCACGCCTTTTGCAGAAGGACGGGCCCTGGCCCGCCACAGGAACAGCCCGGATACCGCGACCGAAGCAAGATAGACCAAAAACCAGAGCCAGGGCGCTTTGCGCTCGAAGTTGAAATAGCCGAGATTGATGAACGAAGCCACCGACACGATGACGGTGAAGATGAAGGCCATGACGAGCACGAGCCTGCCGGGCGACCAGCGATTCCAGACCAGCAGCGCCGCCATCACGACCATTTCGGCGGTGTAGAAGCCGCCGAGGAAGCGGGCATTGAACGGCGTGACGGCCCAAGGCCAGCCCGGCTTGACCAGCGCAGGCGCGAAAAACAGGCCGGCGCCTACGATCAGGACGATGATGACCACCATAGAGAAAAGGCGCAGGGCCGCGGGAAATGGCGGGTTGTTGGATGTTGGCATGGGAGAAAGTCCCAAAGATGAATGCCCCATGGACCATCATAGTGCCGCTTGCGGCCTGTGAAAATCCGCCGAATGGAAATTGAACTGTCACCAGGCCCATCTATTCGAATGGCCGTACGGTCCGTTTCGAAGTAAGATGGAGCACTCGGACCAAAGACCGGTCCGGTCAACACGCCTCGGGGATGCATTTTCCGGAGCCTGCACGATGAACGAAGCTCAGGATCTGTTCTCGCTTCTGCGGCAATCGACCGATGTCGATCCACAGGCAATCGACGCGATCAAGCGAACCATCGCGGAGGGCAAGGACCGCGAACTTTGCCGCATCAATGCGCCAGCCTTCGCCAGCAAGCATGGCCTCGACGAGGAACGCGCCATAAGCGCCTTTCTCCACGCGGCGCGGGTGGGCATCTTCGACATTTCTTGGAATGTTCTGTGCCCCGGCTGTGGCGGCGTGCTCGACACCAACGCCACGCTGAAAACCCTGCAGAAGGATGAATACACCTGCGCACTGTGCTCCGAGGGCTATTCGCCGACCCTCGACGAGATGGTCGAGGTGACATTCACCGTCAGTCCCCGCGTGCGCAGGATTGCCGCCCACAATCCACACGAACTGCCGTTGGTTGAATATTTCCGCCAGATCTACTGGGCGTCCGGCGTCGATCTGCCGGAAGACGATTTCGCGAAAAAGATGGAAGCGTTCTCGCTGGAGGATATCGAGCTTGCGCCCGGTGAAAGGGCGGTTCTGCCCATACAGCTTCCGTCCGAATTCATCATCGTCTTCGAGCCGGTCACCCATTCAGCGCAGTTCATCGACGGGAAGGGCGAACCAACAAAGGAGCGCCGAAGCCTCTCTTTGGTCTTCGACCGCGACCATGTCCAGAGCCAGACGCTGGAGATGCAACCCGGCCCGATGCGCATTTCGCTGGAAAACAGGACCGACACCCGCGTGCTGCCGACGGTCTTCATCGCCGGCCAGGCATTGCATGATTTGCTGGGCAAACGCCGGCCCTTCCTGACCGCCAAGCGCCTGCTCACCAACCAGACGTTCCGCGATCTCTATCGCACGGATACGCTCGACATCAACCAGCGCCTGAAGATCACCAGCCTGACCTTCCTGTTCACCGACCTGCGCGGATCGACCGCGCTTTACGAGCGGGTGGGCGACCTTTCAGCCTTCGATCTCGTGCGCGAGCATTTCCAAGTTCTGCACGAGATCGTCGCGGCGGAGGCAGGCGCGGTGGTGAAGACGATCGGTGATGCGGTGATGGCGACCTTCGCGACGCCTGATCGTGCGATGGCTGCGGCCCTCAGGATGCGCGATGCCATGCGTGCGCTCAACGACAAGAGCGGGCGCGAGGATCTGCTGCTCAAGATCGGAGTCCATGCCGGCCCCTGCATCGCCGTGTCTATGAACGAGCGACAGGACTATTTCGGCCAGACGGTCAACATTGCTTCGCGGGTCCAGAACCTTGCCAACGCACAGGCGATCTTCGCCACTCGGGCGGTGGTCGACGACAATCTCACCGCCGATCTCTTGCACAGGAACGCTCTGACGCCCGTGCCCCACGAGGTCTCGCTGCGCGGCATTGACCGGGAGATAGCAGTATATACGATCCCTTGAAGACTTGGACCCTGGAGACTTGGGCGCGTCCCGCGCCCCTCACACGCGCCTATAGATAAAATAACGATCGGCGGGCACCGAAGGCGGCGGCGGGAGGCGTTGCAACTGCGGGTGATCGAGCGGCGTGCCGCTGACAGCGATGCCGCCGACGCGAAGCAGGCGCGCGGTCAGATCGGGAAGCCAGGTAGACGTCACCGCATCGCGATCTTCATAGCCGGTGCCGATGTCGGCATGAACAAGAGCGGCCTCGATGCCAATGAACCTGCTCGCCGTCTCGCGTATTTCGCCGAGCACGAGGTTTTCAGCTTCAGGAATTGAGCTGGCGTGTGCGGCAAGTGCGCGGTCGAACGCTACGATCCGGCGTCCGGGCAGGCGCTCGCGCAGATGGTGGAACGTCCGGCCATTGCCGAGGCCGAGCTCGAGCACGGGCCCCTCCATCTTCGCCACCTCGGCGCAGACATGATCGAGTATGTCGCGCTGTGCGGTCATCCTCCGGATGAAACTGTCGAGGCGACTCATGTGCGATTGTATGTCCTGAACCAGTCCACGGACTCAACTGCCCCGACCAGAGCGTTTCGCGACGAGTCTGCCGCGTGTAGAGGCGAACGATGAACACTGCAACAAGCAAACAGGCTGCCGACAAGGATCATACCGGGTAGAGTCGGCGGCGCTGCGCGCGGCGGAATAGCGATGTCACTTGTACGGGTCCGCGGCGTCCCGCAACCCGTCGCCGAGGAAGTTGAACGCCAAGATGACGAGAACGACGGGGAGCATCGGCAAAAGCAGCCATGGATAGAACGCGATCACGCTGACGCTGCGCGCCTCGGTGAGCAGGATGCCCCAGCTGGTTATCGGCGCCCTCAGGCCGAGCCCGAGGAAGCTCAGCGCCGTCTCGCCCAGGATCATGCCGGGTATGGAGATCGTCGCCGTCGCGATCAGATGCGACATGAAGCCGGGAATGAGATGCCGCCCGATGATGCGGCTGCTTCTGGCGCCCATCAACTGCGCGGCCAGAACGTAATCCTCCTCGCGCAAGGCTAGAAGCTTTGAACGCACGGCCCGCGCCAGTCCGGTCCAGTCGAGCAGCCCGAGGATGACGGTGATGCCGAAATAGATCAGGATCGGACTCCAGGTTATCGGCATGATCGCCGCCAGAGCCAGCCATAGCGGAATGCTGGGGATCGATTGCAGAACTTCGATTATCCGTTGAACGATCAGGTCGAAGATACCGCCGTGATAGCCGGCCAGTCCGCCGATGACAATGCCGAGCAGGAAGCTGAAACTGATGCCGACGAGGCCGATTGTCAGTGAAATGCGTGCGCCATAGATGATGCGCGAGAGCACATCGCGCCCCAGCCTGTCAGTGCCGGCTAGAAAGAGCTGGCCGTTTTCGGCGGGGCAGACAAAATGCCTGTCACCTTCGATCAGGCCCCAGAACCGGTAACTGTCGCCCTTGCAGAAGAAACGGATCCGCTGAACATCATCCTGTCTCTCGATGTAGTTCCGCTTGAGCGTGTCCATATCCAGCCTCATCTGGCGGCCATAGACGAACGGCCCGACGAACTGGCCGTTGTGGAACAGGTGCACCCGCTGCGGCGGCGAATAGATGTAGTCCATGTTGCGCGTGTGCAGATCGTAGGGCGCCAGGAACTCGCAGATCAGTATCCCGAAATAAAGCGCTGCCAGGAATATGCCGGATACAACGGCAAGCCGGTGCCGACGGAATTTCCACCACATCAGCCGCAACTGCGACGCTTGAAAAACCTTCGACTGCTCCGGCGTCATCGCCTCGACCGACTGCAGGTCAAAGGGCTCGATGGAAACGTAATGTTGCAGTGGGGCACCCGGAGCGGGCAGCGGCGATTGCGTCTTCATTTGGTGCTGCCGCCTTGCAAACGAATTCGCGGATCAAGTAGCGCCAGCGCCAGGTCGGAAATCAGGACGCCGATGACCGTCAGGAAGGCGAGGAACATCAGGAACGACCCTGCCAGATACATGTCCTGGCTTTGCAGCGCCTTGATCAGCATCGGCCCGGTCGTTTCCAAAGACAGCACGATCGCCGTGATTTCGGCGCCGGAGATTATGGCCGGCAGGATAGAGCCGATGTCTGAAATGAAGAAATTGAGCGCCATACGCAGCGGATATTTGACCAGCGCCCTGAAGGGATGAAGGCCTTTGGCGCGCGCGGTCACGACATATTGCTTATGTAGCTCATCGAGCAGATTGGCGCGCAGCCGCCGGATCATGCTTGCCGTGCCCCCGGTGCCGATGATCAAGACCGGGATCCAGAGATGGGCGAGGATCGACTTCGCCTTGGCCCAGCTCATCGGCTCGCCGAGATATTGCTGGTCCATGAGATGGCCGATGGACGTGCCGAACCAGATGTTGGCGAAATACATCAGGATCAGCGCCAGCATGAAGTTCGGAATGGCAAGGCCGAGAAGGCCGAAGAAAGTCAGGCCGTAGTCGCCCCAGCTGTATTGATGCGTGGCGGAGTACATGCCGATCGGAAAGGCGATGAGCCAGGTAAAGATGATCGTGACGAAGGAAACCAGCACGGTCAGCCACATTCGGTCTCCGACGACGTCGCGAACCGGCAGCTCATATTCGAAGGAATAGCCGAAATCGCCGTGCAGCATCCCGCCGACCCAGTAGAAGTAGCGAATGACCGGTGGCTGGTCGAAACCATATTCCTTGCGCATCATCTCGATGCGATCGGAATCCACCGCTTCGCCCTGAGCCCGAAGCTCGGCAACATAGCTGTCGAAATAGTCGCCTGGTGGAAGTTCGATGATCGTGAACACCAGTGCCGATATGACCAGCAGCGTTGGAACCATCACGGCGATGCGCCAGACAAAATATCGAAGCACGCTCAGGACTCTCCAAGCCAGAATGTATCCGGCATGTAGACACCGAAATAGGCGGTCGGGTCGTAGCCGTAGAGCGCCTTGTCAGGCAGATTGCGCAGCCGCGAGGATGCCAGAATCGGCTGATGCGTTCCGTTCACCGTGCCGATCGAAAACACCTGATCGGTATAGATCGACAGCATTGAATTCCAGATTTCGGCGCGCTCCGTGGCTTCGGTCGATGCGTTCCAGCGCTTGAGCAAAGCCATCAACTCGACCACAGGCGGAAGATCGGGCGCTTCACCGACCTTGCCACGGGACAAGTAGTGAGCACCCCAGAGCGGCCATTGCAGCTGGTCGTCGACGGTGGGGGCCAGTTGGTACGGGTTCATGTCGGCGGTCGGCACACCATTGTCGATGCCCGACCACATCGACATCATGATCTGGCCACCAAGCGCGCGGCTGCGGAAGATGTCGCGCTGCGAAGTCCGGATGAACAGGGCGATGCCGATCTTGCGCCAGTGATCGGTGATGAGCTCGAGCGCGTCGGTTTCCAACGTGCTTTCGCCGGCCGTTTCCACTACCAGCTGCGCCGAGCGTCCGTCGGGAAGTATCCGCAGGCCGTCATCGTCACGCGCCTGAAGCCCGACCTCGTCGAGCAGGGCATTGGCCTGGTCGGGATCATGGGCGACCCAGGCTTTCGCGAATTCCGGCCGGTAGAGCGGGCTCTCAGGCAGGACCGTATCGGCACTTTCCTGCGCTAATCCGTAGAACACAGCCAAATTGATCTCGCGCCTGTCCACAGCGAGCGAAAGTGCGCGGCGCACCCGCACGTCACGAAAAAGGCCACGCCACACCTGGTCGGCACAATTCAGATTGGGCAGCAGCGCCAGCCGCGAACCCTGTGTGCGTTTCCAGAGATGCATCTTCACCGGGTAGCGCTTCTCCGTATCCTTCAGGAAGGAGTAATCGCTGAAGTCAATTCCCATGGCTTGCAGGTCGCTCTCGCCCGCACCGGTCTTGGCGGAAATGATCGCCGACGAGCTGACATTCATGACAATCCGGTCAACATAGGGCAGTTGCCGGCCATTCTCGTCTATTCGATGAAAGAACGGGTTCCGCTCGAAGACGAACTGCTCAGCCGGCGGCTTGGTCCGGTTCTGCCAGGGATCGAGCGTCGGCAGTTCCGGGTTCTCCGGGCGATACTGCCGCGACATGCGGATATGCAAGAGCGTCCATTTCTGGGCCCGGTTCTCCTTCATTAGGCCGGCGAGCCGGAATGGATCCTGGTATTTCTTGTGGAACTGCTTGAGATAGGCGGCTGGCAGAACAAGCGATAGGGGCGAAGCAGCGGCGAGCTTGGGCAGGAAGTCGGGATTGGGCGCATCCCAACTATAGCGGACCGTCAACGGATCGACGATCTCGAAGCGTGGCGGCTTGCCGTCCGCCAGCAGGGCCGGGGCGAGCCCGCCTTGCGAAAGCTCATCGTTCAGCCAGACATCTTCCCAGCAATAGCGAAAATCCTCCGACGTCAGCAGGCTACCGTCAGACCATTTATGTCCTTCTCGTATCTTGAAAGTGAATACACGATCATCCGCTACATCGAAACTTTCGAGAATGTCGGCTTGCAGGTTAAGGTTTTCGTCATAGCCGACCAGGCGAGCGTACCCGTAGATCGTCATCATCCGGATATCTTTCTGGCTGCCGATGATCGTGCGCAGCGTGCCGCCATATTGGCCGGGCTGCCGGCCCATCGCAGCGAGATTCAACGCGCGCGGGCGCTTGGGCAGGCGTTCGGCGAGTGCCGGCAGCGCTCTGGCCTTCAGCTGCGGCTCAAGAAATTCCGGCTCCAAATCGCCGGCCTGCAACGTGCCCGGCAGAAATGCCGAAGCCATGAGTCCAAGGACGGTGCGCCGGCTGATCAATGGCGTAGCTCGCTGACATCGGCCGAACGTCGGGCCAGCACGAGGTGGCCGCCGCCAAGATCGAGCGGCGACAGCATATCCTCGTCGCCCTCGTCGCGGAATTGCGGCCCCCATGCGCTGGTGTCGGAAGCGCCGCTGAGTTTCAGCGTCTTGAAATCCATCGGCCTGTCGAGATCGGGGAAAGGTACTGCGGCGACCAGTGAGCGCGTGTAGGGGTGGATAGGTTTCCTAAGCAGAATTTCGCGCGGCGCGAGCTCGACGATACGCCCGCCGCACATCACCGCGATGCGGTCTGCCATGTAGTCCACCACCGCCAGGTTGTGGGATATGAACAGGTAGGTCAGGCCCAGTTCCTTCTGCAGGTCCTTCAGAAGGTTCAGGATCTGCGCCTGGACAGAGACGTCGAGTGCCGAAACCGGCTCGTCGCAGATCAGGAGTTCAGGCCCCAGCGCCAACGCGCGCGCGATGCCTATACGCTGACGCTGCCCGCCGGAGAAACTGTGGGGATAACGCTTTATGAAGCGCGGATCGAGCCCGATTGCCTGCATCAGGCTCTTGACTGTGGCGAGTCGGGACGCGGCATTGCCACGTCGATGGATTTCCAGCGGCTCGCTCAAAATGTTCTCCACCGTCATGCGAGGTGAAAGCGACGAAACCGGATCCTGAAAGACCATCTGGATTTTCGCGCGCAACAGGCGCAGCGCGTCTCCCTCGGCTTCCAAGACGTCGATCGGACCATCGCGGCCGTTAAAGATCACAGAGCCGCCGCTAGGGGTGACAGCCCGCATGAGGATCTTGCTGACGGTGGTTTTGCCGGAGCCGCTTTCGCCGACAAGACCCAGGCACTCACCCCGCCTGATATCAAAGCTCACGCCGTCCACGGCGCGAACAGAGGTTTGATGATCTCCGCCGAACCATCCGGACTTGCGGATCGTGAAGGTCTTTGTCAGATCCTTGACCGACAGCAGGAGGTCGTCCGGCCCCTTCGATGCCGGCGCCGTCTGCTTGCCGAGCAGGTTCTCGACATTCACCGGCACCTCGCGGAGCGCCTGTAGCCTTTCGCCAGGCTTTAGGTCGAAATGCGGAACGGCTGCCATCAGGCCCTTCAGGTAAGGGTGGCCTGGCCGACGGAATATCGCCTCCACGGGTCCCGCTTCCATGATCTCGCCATGGTACATGACCACCACCTCGTCGGCTACATTGGCGACTACGCCAAGGTCGTGCGTGATCAGCAGCATCGCCATGTTCAGCTTCGTCTGAAGCTCGCGCAGCAATTGCAGGATTTGCGCCTGGATGGTGACGTCCAACGCCGTCGTCGGCTCGTCGGCGATCAACAGGGCGGGCCGGCAGATAAGCGCCATGGCGATCATTGCGCGTTGACGCAATCCTCCCGAAAGTTCAAAGGGATACATGTCATAGGCGCGCTTGGGGTTGGGAAAGCCGACAAGGCCGAGCATTTCCTCGGTCCGCGCCTTGCGCTTCACCCGAGCCATGGGCGTATGAATCTGCAGGGATTCGCTCACCTGATTGCCGATCGTATGCAGCGGCGACAGTGATGTCATCGGCTCCTGAAATATTTTGCCGATGCGGCTGCCTCTCAACGCCCGGATTTCGGGTCCGTCACGCGGCATCTGCAGGATATCCTGCGTCGTGCCGGGCTTTTCAGGATCGGAAAACAGGATACGGCCGCGAACATGGGCTGTGTTCGGCAAAATGCCCATCACTGCCTGGCTGAGAACCGATTTTCCGGAACCGGACTCGCCCACAAGCGCGGTAACCTTGCCGGGCAGGACGCGAAGATTTGCACGCCTGACGGCATGCAACGGTCCCCCTATAATGGCAAAAGAGATGCCAACATCCTCGATCCGCAGTAGATCAACGCCCAAATTCATTCTCACACCAGCCCCCACTCTGGCAGGTCCAGAAGGCGAGACTACCGCATTGCCAGCCTAGAGCAACTTGGATTCGAACAGTTGCCAGTTCCCTGGCGGAACCGGCGACCGGACTGCATACCAAACGCGTTCGGATCAGATCGTGGCGGTTACTGGAGCTTCCTCGGGTCGCCCGCCGACAGCCGCGCGGCATCGCGATGAAGCAGCATGACCTGCTCGGCGTCCGATATTCGGTCGTAAATCGGCTCCAGCGCACCGTCTTCATCGAGTGCGAGAGCACCCGACAAATCGGGTGAAAGCACCGTCAGCTTCTTCTTGATGCCCGCCAGTTCCTCCTTGCCGAGCGTCAGCCAGCTATTGGCGCTGCAATAGCCGGCGAAATCTTCGCTGGCGAGAACGCTGTGCGAATATTTCTTGGTCAGGGTCTGAAGGCGCTGGACCTCGTTTACAGCCGAGCCGAAGGCAGAGAATGTGAGCCGGTCGGTAAGCCCGACATTGCCGAACATCACATTGCCGACATGCAGGCCGATACCGAATTTAATGTCGCCCAACCGCTGCTCCTTTCTGCGCAGATTGAGATCCATCATGCGCGCGGTGGCCTTGTGCGCTGCCGCAAGGGCAGCCCGGCAGGCGATCTCGGACTGTGCACGGTGCCTTTCGCAAGGGTAGACGGCAATGAAGCCATCCCCCAGGAAACTCATGATCTGCCCGCCTCTGCGATTGAAAGGTGCAGCAATGGCATCGAAAAACTGGTTCAGCGTATCGATATAGATTTCGCGGCCGGAGGTTTCGGCAAGCCTTGTCGACCCGCGCATATCGGCCATGACCAGTGCAGCCCGGATTGTGTCGCCCTCGCCGCGCTTGATCTGGCCGTCCAGCACCCGCCTGCCGGCGTCGCCGCCGAGATAAGTGGTCATCATGTTGTCGGCAAGCTTGGTGAGCACCGCCATCTTGGTTGCGATAGCGAGATGGTTCTGGATGCGCAGCAGCGCCGAAATCATGCTGTCGCTGAAGCCTGCAGCACTGTCGGTGGACCAAGACCCGATCATGCCCTGACTGGTGTTGCCGCTGAAGGGATGGACGAAAGCCATGTAGTCGGTGACGCCCATAAGCTTGAGGTCATCGAAAACAGGAAATTCCGACGGCACCGACGGGTCGAGCCGGCGCCGCAGATGGTCGAGCTTGTGGCTGAGCAGATGGTAGTATGGGCTGGTCAGGAATCTGTCAGAATGAACGCCGTCCTCATTGCGGAAGCCTTCCACTTCCAGGCCCTGGCCGCGGAGCCAGGTGAAGCCAAGCGCGTCATAAAGCGGATGAAGCATCGAAAAGCTCAAATGCACCCGCTTCAACGGCAGGCCGGCAGCAGCCAGCCGTTCACAAAAGCCCCTTACCAATGTTTTCAGGTCGTCGCCCGCCAACGCCGATTGGGTCAGCCAATCGGCAACCTTATCCATGAGAATGGCAGAAATTTCTGCTTGCGCTGTGTTCATGCTATCTCGAAATCTCCTTGATCCGCCACAAATTCGCCGGCTCGGACGCCGTCAGGCCTTCACCACGGTCTCTCGGGCTAGCCCGAGGCGGCCAAAAACATTGCGTGTATCGACGATCAGTCGAGCGTAATCCGCGATCGCCTGATAGTCGATCGCGTCGTGGTCGGTTGCAACGACGACAGCGTCGAAATCCTTCAAGGCCACCTCGGTCAATTCGACCGAGCGACGCCCCTTGATCGCCATATGCTCCCGTGTGGCCGGGATTTCGGTAACATGCGGATCGTGGAATTCCGCCTTGCCGCCCCATTCCTCGATGAGTTCAATGAGCCGCAATGAGGGGCTTTCGCGGATGTCGGGCACATTCTTCTTATAGGCGAGCCCGATGATGAGAATGCGCGAGCGGCTGAGCGCCTTGCCGCAGCGCCGGTCCAGCGCCTTCGCCAGTTCATCGACTACATGACGCGGCATCGCCGTGTTGATCTCTGCCGCCAGCTCGATGAAGCGGGTCGGCAGTTCGTATTCGCGCGCCTTCCACGTCAGGTAGAAGGGATCGATCGGAACGCAGTGCCCGCCAAGTCCAGGGCCAGGATAGAAAGGCATGTAGCCGAAGGGCTTGGTCTTTGCCGCCTCGATCACCTCCCAGATGTCGATTCCCATCGCACCGAGCAAGACCTTCAACTCGTTGACCAGGGCTATGTTGACCGAGCGGAAGATGTTTTCCGTCAGCTTGACCGCCTCGGCGGTCGCCGTGGTGGAAACCGGAACGACGGTCTTGACCACACCCTGGTAGAAAGCCTGCACGAGCGTCGCCGCTTCAATGCCGTCACCTGCCACGACCTTGGGGATCGTCGCGACTTCAAAGCTGCGGTTGCCGGGATCCTCGCGTTCGGGCGAGAAGCCGAGGAAGAAGTCTATCTTCGACTGCAAGCCGGTTTTTTCCAGTATGGGCTTGATCACGTCGTCGGTGGTGCCAGGATAGGTAGTCGATTCCAGCACGATCAGCTGGCCGAGACGTAAATGCTTCGCGATGGTGCCTGCCGTGTTCCTGACAAAGGAGAGATCCGGCTCGCGGTGTTTCGTCAGCGGTGTCGGAACGCAGATGATGATGACATCGCAGACGGCCAGTTCGGCAAAATCCGCAGTGGCGCGGAACCGTCCGCTCGCCACCTGGCCGGCAAGGGCTGTCGACGTCACCGCCTCGATGTAGGATTGGCCGTTGTTCAGGCTCTCGACCTTCTGGGCTTCGATGTCGAAGCCGGAAACCGGGAAGCCGGCGCGTGCGATCGCAACCGCCAGCGGCAGCCCGACATAGCCCAGTCCGATCACGCCGACTTGCGCGGCACGCGTCGAAATCCGGTTCAGAAGACGGTCATATGTCGATCGTGAGGCGTCCAACAATCTGCTTCCCGTCAATTCGGACAGGCCGTCCGCTTCCATGGTGAGGCCCACCGGCCCCAAGAGCCCCGAGGCATATTGCGGAAAATCGATGTCCGCAAGCCGTCAGACCGGCACCTTCGCCTTCAGGCTTGCGGCAGCCATCGCATAGCCGCCGGCGGCGCCATCGATGAAATGAACGTGATCGCGCTGCAGCGGCGATGCGACGAGGCATGTCATCAAGGCCGATTTCTGGCGGTGCAGGCCATAGCTGCAGATGCCCGCCTCTTCCGCCTGTTTCAGCCGGTTCTCGATCCGTTGCAACACATCCGTGTCAACGTCGATGGTCATCTTCAAGCCATCGTCGAACTTCCGGAAATCCGAATTGCTGGCCACTTCGCGTTTGTATATCTTCGGATCGAATCTGCCGATCGTCCAGCCATATCTGTCGGTGACGGCCGTAAGCGTCATCAGGAACACTATCCACAGCTTCGACAGCCACCGCCATCCTGCCGGCGCCGTGGCGCGCGCCTCGATATCGAGGCCGGCGGGCAGCAAACTGTAGTCCGGCCCGTTCACCGGCACCGGGTGGCCATCACGTTCCTGCCTGCCGGCAAGGGCGATGATGTCGGAAACCAGAGATTGAAAACCGCGCAGGTCGCGCGACGCCCCCGGTATGGCTATGATCGAGACGATTTCGCCATGCCGGGCTTCGATCGGGTTCCAGCGGCACGAGAGGCCGGTCAGATCCGGCCGCGCGCCGGCCGGCGCAGGATCGATGCGGTAGCGCCCCGCTTTCATCTCGGCTTCCGCCCAACTGCCGCCACCGCCGGCGAACATGGCATAGAAGACCGCATCGGAGGCTTGGAACCTCGCCACGCGAACGTCGAGGCCTTGCGCTCTTATATCCTTTATCGGCACGATTGCGGCACGCAAGGTCAGATCCAGTTCGTCCGCCACCCATCTCTGGACAGCCGCCAGCGCGTTGCGGGTGATCTCCAGCGCCGAGCCGGGAAACGCCACGAGCGCGCCGTCGCCGCCGAAGACAAAGGGAAGATCTTGCCTACCCAGCGCATTGAGCAGCGCCGAAATGACGCTGGCGCCGGCCATATTGACGGTTTTGTAGCGCCCCGCCTCGATCGCCTTGGTCGAGCCGACGATGTCGGCGGTGGCCAGCGCCCAGCTATCGGGGAGAGGCCGATAGTTATCGATATCGGCAACGCTTTCGAACCTGGCGAAGACCGGCAGAGAAGCAACAAACGGATCGGACGCGGCAGCTGTTTCCATGAGCATCAGATAGCACATTCCAGTGCTTGAGGGTGAAGTCGATCATGCTTCGAAATTGACTTGCGCAGGCTTTCCGATGATAGGGTCCGGCGATGCGAATTGCCTTCTATGCGCCGCTGAAGTCGCCCAATCATCCCGTTGCCTCCGGCGACCGCCAGATGGCACGGATGCTGGTCAAGGCGCTGGAGCATGGAGGGCATAGCGTCGAACTGGCATCCGAATTGCGCTTCTATCTACGCGAACCGGATTCGAAAAGTTTCGATGCGCTCAAGATCGAGGCCCGGGAGGAAGCCGCGCGGCTGGCAAGGCTTTGGGATCGTGACGGCAAGCCCGATCTGTGGTTCACCTATCATCCCTATTACAAGGCGCCCGACCTGATCGGGCCCGAACTGGCGTTGGCCTTTGGTGTCCCCTATGTGACAGCGGAAGCCTCCTATTCGAGGCGGCGCAACACCGGTTTGTGGGCCGATACGCAAGCGTTGGTGGCGCGAGCCGTCGAACAGGCGGCGCTGAACATCTGCTTCACGCAAAGGGATCGTCAGGGACTGGCAGATGCGGTACCCGACGCCGCTTTCGGCATGCTTTCGCCCTTCATCGACACATCGCTATTCCGGGAAACGCCGGCACGGGGTTGTCCGACGCGCCTCGTTACCGTCGCCATGATGCGCCCGGGCGACAAAGTCGAAAGCTATCGCATGCTGGCGCAGGCGCTCGGTTCGATCGGTCACCTGCCCTGGACCATGTCGGTCGTCGGGGACGGACCTGCCCGCGAGGAGATCAAAGCGCAATTCGCCGGCTTGCCCGCCGAGCGTATCGAATGGCTTGGCGCGATTGAGCCAGCCGCCGTGCCGGATGTCCTCTACAGTGGGGGAATTTACGTCTGGCCGGGTTTCGGCGAGGCCTATGGCGTTGCCTATCTTGAAGCACAGGCCGCCGGCCTTCCGGTCGTGGCTCAGGACATCGCCGGCGTGCCGGAGGTCGTCCGGGATGGCCAGGCCGGGTTTCTCACCCCGCCGGGCGATGTGGCGGCATTCGCTTCTGCCATTGAAAGGCTTCTGGCCCGTAACGACGAAAGAACCATCATGGCCGCGGAAGCCAGACGTTTCATCCTCGAAGAACGTTCTCTCGGTGCTGCGGCGGCGCGTCTGGCCGAACTTCTTGCGAAGATCCCGGTTTCATGACATCCGATCAGATCTGGCAACACTTGGTGGAGGAACTGGCGAGCCGGCAACGGGCGGACCGTAAGGCAGAGTTCTGGCTGCGCGACGATGACGCCGTGGATCCGACGCCTGCGCTTGATCGGCTGCTCGACCTCACCGGTAAATTCGCGGTTCCGGTGACTCTGGCCGTCATTCCGGCCCTGACTGATGAGAAGCTTGTCGTCCGGCTTGACGAGGCGCCGCATGCCACGGTCGCCATCCATGGCTGGGCGCACCGAAATCATGCGCCCGAGGGCCAGAAAAAGCAGGAGCTCGGCGCGCATCGGCCACGCGAGGCGGTGCTCGATGATCTGGCTCGCGGGCTGTCGCACGTAACCGGCCTGCACGGCGCACGTGCCGTTCCAATGCTGGTGCCACCCTGGAACAGGATCGACGCCGGCTTGGTATCCGAACTTGGATCGATAGGATTTGCGGCATTGTCGGTCTATGGGCCGCCGAGGCGGGCTCCACTGGCGGTCATCAACAGCAATGTCGACATCATGGATTGGCATAGCACGCGCGGCTGCCGCGATCACGGCCTATTGGTTGAGGCTATCATCGCGCAACTGCGGCATGCAATCGACGGCGGCGAATCGGTCGGACTGCTCACCCACCATCTCGTACATGATGAATCGGCCTGGCTTTTCCTCGAACGGCTGTTCACCGTCACCGCACAGACTGAAGCCTGCGCATGGCTTCCGATCAGGACATTGATCGGGCGCAGTGCCGGTAGAGGAAAATAGCTCAGCGCTTTTTGCGCAGTGAGACTGGAAGTTTGAGCGTCTGGCCATCCCGCGCGGCAAAAGCGCCGGTGAACCTGTCCTTGGCCAGTTTCTGGATCTTGTCCAGTTCCTTGTCGGTGCGTGTCGGATCGTGGTGAAATAGCGCAAGCCTCCGCGCACCGGCCGCCTCACAGAGCTTGACGCCCTGTTGCCATGTCGAGTGCCCGTAACCGCGGCGGCGTTCCATTTCCTCCTCGGTGTAGGTGCAATCGTAAATGACGAGGTCGGCATCTTCGATCAGGCCGAGCACCGCCTGATCGAGTTTGTCCGGCTCGTGCTCAGTGTCTGTGATCACCGCCACGACGCGGCCGCCCCATTCGACCCGGTAGCCTATGCAGCCGCCCGGATGCATAAGACTGCCGGTTCGGACCACCACCCCTTCGCGCGGGCGAAGCACGTCTCCCGATACGAAGTCGCGATAGTCGAGGCTTGCCTTGCAGACCTCCAGTTTCACCGGAAACCACGGCGGCCGCATGAACTCATCAACCATCTGCCGGGTCGTCATGTGTCCTGCAAGATGCCCGGACCAAAGCGTAACCTTGGCGCCCCGGTCATAGATCGGCGCAAAAGACGGCAGCCCGATGATGTGATCGTAATGGCAATGGGTGAAAAGCAGGTCGAAATCGGTCAAGCCCAACGCCTGAAGCGCGCCGCCGGCAGGCCGTAGGCCAGAGCCTGCGTCGAACAGAAGCGTATGCTTACCGCATCGCATCTCAATGCAGATTGAGTTGCCGCCATAGCGAGAGAATTCTGGGCCTGATACCGAAATGCTGCCGCGGACACCCCAAAACCTGACCAGGAAAACGTCGTCGTCCATGCTACCCCTTCGCCCATCATATCCAAACAACTGCTGCTAGGCGAGACAGGCTTTCTCCGGGTGACCTTCTCAGCGAGAGGACAGTGCCGTCACTACGGCGAGGATCGAGCGCACGTCATTCGTTATTTGGCGCTTCGTGCGTCGATCAGATCCGCGGTCGTATGGCTTAGGCGATCGGCAAGAACCCGCAATATCTCGATGGTCATTTCCGGGAACTCCCTCATAAGCCTTAGGAAATGATCCTTGCTGATTCTCAGGGCTTCCAGCGGACTTGCCGCTCTGACGGTGGCAGTGCGGGAGCTGTTGCACAATATGGCGATCTCGCCAACGATCGAATTTGGCATTAGTTCGGCAACCTTTATCGGTCCGCTGTCGGAATCGACCAGAATATCCGCCCTGCCTGAAAGGATGACATAGGCGGCGTCTCCCTCATCGCCCTGCCGGAAAAGGATCTGGCCGGCGCTGTAGCTCACACGATCGGATGTGAACGCAAGCAGCTTGAGCTTTGTCGGCTCGATGGCAGAGAACAAGGGAACGCGTTGCAGCATTCCAACTTCATCCTTGAGCAGCATTGTCGCAAACCTTCCAAAATTCGCGTTTGCCAGACTAGAGCAACGGACGCCCAGATGGAATCAATTCTCTTTCCGGGATGGCGAGACAAACCACGCGAAAGGTGGCGAGCCCGATGTCGTGCACCGGCAGAATGATCCCATCTGAATGTCCGTTGCTCTATGACAACAGTTCCTTGAAGATACCGTTCCCTGCCAAAAGTGTCTCGTGTGTTCCGTCTTCCGCCAATTGACCCGAGTCGAAGACGATAACGCGATCGAACATCATCGCCATGGCCGGATTCGTCACGACCCACACAATTGCCGGCGAATGGCCGTCGCGCCTGGCTTCCTCGAGCACATTTCGCAGCACCTTATCTTGCATGCGCTGGTCGAGCGCCGACAGCGGCCGGTTGAGAATGAGAAAATCGGGACGCTTGAGCAAGGCCCGGGCAACATCGAGCTTCTGTCGCTGTCCACCGGTCAGCCGCCTGCCGCCGGAGCCGACGTTGAAGTCCAGGCCGACATCCAGAAGTTCGCCATAAAGCCCCAGTTCGTCAAGAATGTCATAGACGATGGAGCGTATGCGGTCGGGCGCGTCGGGATGATTGTTGCCCACACGCCCGAACAGGACATTATCCATGACGGTGGCCGCGGCAATGTATTTGGCAGGATCATACCGTTCGACCGCATTGTGCAGCTCGGGCGGCAGGTCTTCATAGAACCGGTTGCGTGCAGCGACGATCTTGCTCATCAGCTCGTCGCTCAGCAGGCCGAAGCGGTGCCGGGGCTCGATGTAGGCAAAGCTCAAGGTGACGATCATGGCGCGATCGTTCTCCGAAACCGCCTCGTAGGGACGGTTCTTGAGCCGTTGCAGCAAGGTTTCGTAGGCGGGTATCTCCTCCGCGCTCATGAAGGCGAGCTGCTGGAAGAACTGGTGATCGGGCGGCAGGTCGGCAAACAGCTCGATCGCCTGTTTGGCGATCTCCAAGCCCATTTCGTAGAGCGTGCGGTCGAGGCCGGCTTGCCTCAGCACGGAAGCAAAATAGGGATTGGCCGCCAGGGCCCTGTCGGCCAGTTCGGGGCCGGCGGCAGCGCCGAAGAGCAGGTTTTGGCCGATCGTTGCTTCCTTGTTGTAGGCGCCCGGTTCGAAAGGAACCACCAGTCCGCTCAGCCCCTCTTGTTCCAGCCGGGTCCGCAGCGCCGCACGCAGTTCGACGATCCGCCTGGCAAGCTCCGTGTGACGCGTGAGGTCGGCCGAAGAGCGCAAGCCGAGATCCAGAATGTCACGCGACAGAACAACCGCGTCGAGCACCCGGCGCACGGCTTCAAAGAGGTCGTGCGGGCCGGTAGCGCCAGCGGAAGCATAGTTGATCCAGTCGCTGTGGATATCAAGATCCGGATTGCCCGACCGGCGCGCCTCGTGAATGTTCCAGCGGTGCTGATCTGCCGCAGCACCGTCATAAGGCACCGATGTCAGCGGCGCATGCTTCAACCCGTAGAGCAGGTTGTCGCGGAGGCTTGCCTGGAACAGGAAAACATCCGACGAGGCATAGGACATGCGCCGGCCGGTTACTGCTTCGGGGAGTTCAAGCAGGTCGTCGGTGCCCGAAGCGACCCTTCCGCTGTCCGGCCAGTTCAGCCGCGCGAAGGCTTCTGCAAGCGCCTCCGCTCCACCTGTTGCGGTACTGACCAGTGCCACCGTCTCACCCGGCTTGACCTGGAGGGAGATACGGTTGAGGAGCATTGCACCGCCATCGTCTGCTATGGACAGATTGATCGCCGACAGCGGCTTGGTCATCGGATCGGGATCGTCGATCGTCAATGCCCCGATTTTCGGCGCGATGAGACCTTCGACGGTGAACTGTTCAACGACCTGTTGATATTTGACCTGGACATCCTGCCGATCCTGATCCCAGTCGATCAGTTCCTTCATCGGTCCGGGCAGGTCCTTGTAGGCGCCGATCACGGCCACGAGCTGGCCGACGTCCAGCCGCCCCTGGAGGACCAGATACCCGCCGATCATGTAGAACAGAAAGGGCGTGAGCTGCGCGAGAAAATTGTTGAGGAACTTCACCATGAATTTCCATTGGTAAAGATCGAAGCGGATCTTGAAGATGAGCCCGAGCCGGGCAGCTATGTCGGCGCGCTCGTAGTTTGATGTATCGTGGACGTGAACCGCGCCGATGCCGTCGACGATTTCGCCAACCCGGCCCGAAAGCGCGCGCGCCGTCAACTGCCGTTGGCGCCCGAGCACGATCAGCCGCCGCCGCATTCGCGGGATGAGCACGATCTGGATCGCCACGATCACGACCGCTATCATTCCGAGCCAGACGTTCTGGATCATGATGAACAGCATGGCCGTCAGCGCTTGGCCGCCGAGCAGTACCGGCTGCAGGAAGGCGTCGCCGATGAAGCCGCCCAGCGGCTCCACCTCGTCCTTCACCATGGTCGCCACTTCGGCGGATTTCACCCGCTTGAAGTAAACCGGCGGAAAACGCAGCACACGGTCGACCAGATCGAAGCGGATACGCCGCAGCATGCGTTCGCCGAGGCGGCCCTTGTAGGTGTTGATGTAGAATTTGAACAGGCCGTTGATGACGACTAGCAAGAGGAACACAAGGCTCAGGGCAAACAGGGTCTCCTTGCGGTCGAGCTGAAAACCGGAGAAGAACTGGACCTCTCCAATGAACGGCAGGTTATAGTGTAGCCTCATGAAAGGCTGGGTCGCGCCCGGTTGCTCGAAGCCGCGACCTTGGATCGGTCCGTTGACGATCAGCTTCGGCAGGTCGAAGGACATGAAATACGGGATCATCGAAAGCACGACGATCATCAATATCCAGAGCTGCTGCTTCTTGGTGTGCGTCCAGATATAGCGGGCTAGGCTGGCTTCCATATGCGACTGTGGACCCTTCAGTTGGAAGGATGCAGGATGTAAAAGCACCTGCTGGCGAATGGCGTATCGGCAATTTCTTCATCGCCAACGACAAGCTCGAAGCTGCTGTGCACGGACATTGTCCTGCGCTCAACGATGCAAGGAACCTGCGAGGCGGCGCGATCCAGTTCCGGCGCATGGTCGATGGCAACGACATGGGCATTGTTGATCGGCGAAGAAAGCAGCTGGCCAAACGGTCCGCGGCTTTCGTAGGGCTTTGGCGAACAGCCGAGCAGCACGAGGCCGCAGCTGCGCGGCTGGTGCTGGCGGATGGACGCCGATGATCCGGACAGATGCAACAGGCTCTCTCCGGCACCGGGCAATAGCCAAGCGGCTTGCAGCATGATCACGTCCGCGGAATCAAACAGTCTTGCGGGAGGCAAGATTGCGTTGTGTCGCCCAAAATCCCAACATACAAGACGAATTATGATGGATGTCACGCAACCACGCAATGCCATGGACTGGTACGAGCAAGCCTTGGACCTCACGCGGGGAATTGCTGCTTATGTCAACTGCCCTCTCGTGGCAGGGCTGGCGCGCGTCGTCGCCAAGCATCCGAAGGCCGATATCGCCAACGCCTTCAACCACAAGCAGGTCGCCTGCAAGATGTGGGCGCTCGACAGGCTGTTCGAAAGCGGCGGCGGCCGCTTCGGGCGCATATGGGTTCTGGGTGGATGGTACGGCGTATTGCCGGCAATGCTTTTCAACGACGCCCGCTTCGACATCGCGGCGGTCGATAGCATCGACATCGATCCCGAAGTCGCGCCGGTCGCCCGGACCCTCAACCGGGAAGCCGGCGACCGGTTCCGGGCGCTGACGGCAGATATGTACGCACTCGACTATGCGGCCGGGCGGCCCGATCTGATGGTCAATACGAGCTGCGAACACATAGCCGATCTGCGCGCCTGGCTTGCTCTGCTTCCGCCGGGCACGAATGTACTGCTGCAATCGAACGATTATTTCAGCGAGCCGACGCACATCAACTGCGTGGCTTCGCTTGCAGCCTTCGAGGAAATGGCGGCGCTACGGGAGGTGCGGTTCTCCGGCGAACTGCCGACAAAAAATTATACGCGCTTCATGCTGATTGGAACTGTTTAATGCATTTCGCCCAAAAGCGCGTAGCGGTTTTGGGACAACGACACGCATAAAAACAGGACTTGAAGCGCGTCGCACGAATCTCACCAGACGCGACGCGCGTTAGAGCATTTGCAGGAAAGTGTGGAAACGGCTTTCCGTCCGGAATTGCGTCAAAACAAAGAGACAGAGCGGTTCTGCGTGAAACGATGAACCGCTCTAGGATCTATCGTCTGTTTAATCATGAACTTTTCCGAAACCGGGCCCCATTTTTAGGGACCATGTTCGATGCCGCTCGCGCAGGATTTGCGCGGAGCGACGCGCGCCTTCCAGATCGAGACGATGCGCGGATGGCGTCGGTTCCCCAAGCGCTTGTTCGATCGCTTGCGCCAAACCTTCAGGCGTCAGGTCCTTTTCCATCAGCACCGTTGCAAGACCGAGTTCTTCGAGCATCAGGGCGCGAACCGTCTGTTCGGTTTCCCCGCCGGCTGCAAATGGGACGAGCATGGAGCGACAACCCGCGCGCAGGACATCGCAGACCGTGTTGTAACCCGCCTGCGAGATTGACAGGCGGGCGCCGGTCAGCAGGCTGGCGAAATCCTCGCGGAACCGGAAGATGGACAGGCCCGGCGTGGCATCGCGTGCGATCGCGTCAAACTCGTCTTTCGGCAGGTTTGGGCCGGTGATCAAACACCATTTCCAAGCGTTGTTGGCATTCCGCGCCGCTGCGATGGTGGATCTGACAAGGCTCTTTCCGGCAGCCCCGCCGCCAACCGACACCAGAACGTCGAAGCGCTCGGAGGCCGCGGGCGATGGCGGCGCGGCAACGAGCCCCGTGTAGGTGACCTCGGCCCTGATCGCCCCAGCCAGTGGAAATGTCTTGTCGATGGTTGCGAAAGCCGGATCGCCGTGGACCATAACAAGATCGAAATGCCTGTTGATGAGATCGACCGTTTCCTCGTTTCGGCCCAGCTTGACGCGCTCCTGGAGGATATCACGGACGGACGTCGCCAGCAGCGGTCTGGGCGACGTCGCGTCGATGGCCTCGATCAGCGGCAAGAGTTCGAAACGCATCTGCCGGCGTCCAAATGGAAACGCCTCGACAATGACGATATCAGGCCTGCAATCCCGGAATGCCTGCAGCAGCATCTCTGAACGCCATTTCTTGAAATCATCGTCGATCGGGTTGCCTTGCAGGTCGACAAGTCCCGAAAATCCTTCATCACCGGAGGTGACAGGTGGCAGGGTTACAGATTGTACACCCAGTCCCGGAAACCCGGCGATCGGCGCTCCGCCGGTCACGACGGTAACGTCAAACCCGTCATCGACCAGAGCCGCCGCAATGCGGCTGGCGCGCGCGAGATGGCCGATGCCGAGCAGGTGCTGGACATAGAAGAAAGCGCGCAGCCGCTTCATTCGGCGGCCCGCCACTCCCGCTCGAACAGTTCCTTGAGCTGTCCAATGCTTGCCATATGATCGAAATCGTCGCGCACGCGCCGCTCTGCGGCGTCGCCGAGGCGGGCGCGCAGTACGGGATCACGGATCAGGCGCTCCAGCGCCTGTGCCAGGGCAATTGGGTTTTCCGTCGGAACCAGCAGCCCGGTTTCATCCGGCGATAAAAGCTCCGGCACGCCGGAAATATCGGTCGACACGCAGGCAAGCCGCTGGCTAGCCGCCTCCACCAGAACATTCGGCAGACCGTCCCGGTCGCCATTTGCGGTGATCCTGCAGGCCAGGGCGAAGATGTCGGCGCGGCGGTAGTGCTCAAGCACCTCCTCCTGCGCAAGCGCGCCTTTCCAAGAGACTCGACCATCCAGTCCGAGCTTTTGCGCCAGCGCCTTGAACCGTTCCAGTTCCTCGCCGCCGCCGATATGCTCGAAACGCCACGCCAAATCACCGGGCAACAGGGCAAGAGCCTCCAGCAAGGTATCGTAACCTTTCTTTTCAACGGCGCGCCCGACACTCAGAACGACAACCGGTTCGTCCGGCGTCGAGCCGTCATGCTGCTTTCGCGCCTCGCCGAAACTGCCGAAGCGATCAAGGTCGAGCCCATGATAGCTCAGATGCACAGACGAGTTGCCGTTAGCGAGTTTTTTCAGGCGGTCGAAGCCGGTTTTCGTGCAAGTGACCGTCCAGCGCGCCGAGGAAAGCTTGCCGGCCAGATCCCAGTCCGCCGAAGTCCAGATGTCCTTGGCATGGGCCGAGCAGGTCCAGGGCAGGCCACGAAGCTGGCTGGCATAGCGCGTCACCGATGCCGGTGTGTGCGCGAAATGTGCATGCAGCCAGCCCGCGCCTTCCGGCCATTCGGCCGCCAGCACGAGCGCTTGCCCGAAGCGGCGCGCTCGATTGCGCGAAAAGTCGCGGGGCATATCGGCAGCCAGCGATCCGAGCGCGCGCCAGAAGCCCGGCCGCAGCAGATAAGCAAACAGCGAGCGAACCACGCGCAGCGGCTCTTCATGCAGATATTCCGGCAGATAATGGACGGGAGCTTTGATCTCGTCATGCACGGGGTGGCGTTTTGCGTCGGTCGGCCGCCTGAGCGCGACGAGTATCAGGTCGAAACCTGCACGCTCCAGACCGAGCAGTTCCTGCGCGATGAAGGTTTCCGACAGCCGAGGATAGCCCTTCAGAACCACGACGATCTTGCGATGTTGCAACTCAGGTCATTCCTTCAATGACCGAAAGGTGATGGCCGGCCCGCCGGTCGAGTAGTTCCGCGACGATTTCGGAAATATGAGGCAGCCCTTCCAGCGTCAGATGCGGATTGCTCTGTGATGGGTGGGGCCGGTCCGGCAGCGCCACCAGTGCATCGGCAAACCGCTGGGAATCCTTGGCTTCCTCCGGCAAAAGCATCTCGATGAGGCCGAGTTCGGCTGCCCGCCGAGCGCGGATCAGTTGTTCCTGGCGGGGCTCGATGCGCGGCACGATCAGCGCCGGCTTGTCGAAAGATAGTATCTCGCAATAGGTGTTGTAACCGCCCATGGCCACTACCGCCTTGGCGCCGGCAATCAGGTCTTCCATGCGGTTGTCGAACTCGATGATCTTGATGTAGGGGATCTTGGACCCCTTCTTGAGCAGCTTGTTGCGCTTGCGCGCCGGCATGTAAGGCCCAAGCACGATCAGGGCCCTATGCTGCAATTGCGGATCCTGCTGATAGGCATCGATGACGTCGTGGATCAGTTCGGCGCCGTCACCGCCACCACCGGTGGTAACGAGGATATAGTCGCCCTCGGGCCGGTGGCCGGGCAACTCGTTCCGCTGCAGGCTCCGTTGCAAGAAACCGACGAACCTCATCTTTGCCCTGACAGCCGGCGGCACGTCCAAGCCGGTCAACGGATCGTAGAAATCCGGCGGGCCATAGGCCCAGACCTTGTCGTAGAACAGGGCTATCTTGCGCATCACATCCCTGCGTGCCCACTCTGCTTCGAGCAGATGCGGCGCATCCATCACCTCGCGCAGGCCAAGCACCAACGTGGTGCCCCGCGTCTTGAGGTAGGACAGCGTGTCCTCAATCTCACCGCGCAGGCCGAGCGGTTCCTTGTCGACGATGAAGATATCCGGCCGGAAGGTCTCAGCTGTATGGCGGATGATCGACTGGCGCATCCGTAACGTCTCATGCAGATCGATGTCCTTTTCCAGCGAGGTGTATTCGCCGTTGCGCAGCTTGATGACGCTGGGGATTTTCACGAAGTCGACACGGGCGCGGTAGTCGAAGGCGCCAGCGATAGTCGCACCCGAAATGATAAGCACCTGAAGTCCGCGGAAATCCTCGACCAGCGAATGCGCGATGGTCCGGCAGCGCTGCAAGTGGCCGAGCCCGAACGTGTCGTGGCTGTACATGAGAATTCGAGCGTTTTCTGCGTGCTGGGTCATTGTTGAACGTCTCTTAGAATTCTCGCTTTGAGGACCGTGAGCGACCCGCCGGCTTCGAAACAATCCTGGTTTTGAAACATGAGGCCGCGGTTTTCAATTTGTATTACTTCTGTGGAATGCCTGTCAGGTAGGCTTTCTGATTGCCTGAGTCCGAAACTAGATGGATTACCGAATATCGCCTCGGCGGGAGTGGGCCGAGACTCCCTGTTGTTGTGATGGGATGGATCGAAGGGGAAAGCGGTGTCCAAAAGATCGGCAGAAGTCATCCCTCTTGATTCCAATAAGCTCCGGTCTCTCCTAACTCCATTGGTTTCGGAACGGCGAAGGCGAATTCCGCTATCCTGCCCATATAGTCAACTGCTTGATCGGCATACGAAACGACAGGGTCGCCGGGCGTCGCACGGCGCATGTTGTTGCGGAACTCATTTCGCGCGCCATTGCTCTCGGTCTTGAGGGACCAAAGGTGCTGCCCATCAATCCCTTGACGGGCGGTCTGATTATGATTCACCGACCAGAACTGAGCCATCTATCGCCCAAGCTAGCCGGAATTTCGCCAGGAATCGAGTGGATGCCAGCGCTCGCAACACACCGCCGGCAGCAGGGTGTGTGCAACACCGGTTGCTTGTCGATCGCTATGGCCTCTCGCTAATGCCTTAGCTGGGGCGGTGACGGTACTTTTCGAGACGGCTTGGGCGCGGCGTCGAACGCCGCAAGGTGCAAAAAAATCGGCCGATTGGCCCCGATAGTTGGCGAAACCTCAAATATCTTTTTGTGGCGATTTTCCCTTTAAAATCAAAAGCGTAATTTTTTGACGGTTCTGGTGTCGGACTTTGCAAGGTGATGAAAAATATTTTACAGTAATGTCAATGAGTTATATGCTGTTTAAACAATCGAGTGGGAGTAGGGGGAAAGACCTGCAAAATTCGGCGAAACGAGCCTCGACCGCCGAATACTGAATGGCATCTTCTGGGTGCTGCGGTCTGGCGCAGCATGGCGCGACCTGCCGGAGCGATATGGCCCCCGCACCACCTGTTGCAACCGCTTCGTGCGATGGCGAAAGGCTGGGGTGTGGGACAGGCTTATGGACACTATTGCCGCAGCGCGCGACGGCAATATTCAGATAATTGACAGCACCTCCGTTCGTGCCCATCACCTGGCTGCTTCAAAGTCGGTCCTGGATCGCGGAAGGGGATGTGATGGTGGATTCTGATCGGATCGACAACCTGATCGCAGCGGTGCCCCCCGCCTTGGCGCTTCGCGCCGGGCTGGACCTTGGCATCTTCACCCGGCTCGGTGGCAACGCGGTGACTGCTGACAGCCTTGGGGCCGCGCTCAAAGTCGAGCCCGATCGTCTGTCGCGGCTCCTCTACGCGCTCGCCAGCATCGGTCTCCTCGAAGTCAAGGATGGTCAATTTCGCAACGGAGCCGAAGCGTCGGCCTTCCTCGACGCGTCCAAGCCGACCTATCGCGGCGGCGATCATGCGCTCCTGCGCGAGCTCTGGGGAGCCGACCTGCTGACCGCAGAGTCGCTGCGACAGAACCGGCCGGCTGCGCTGCACGACTTTTCCGAAGCGGGGCCCGAGGCCGCGGCGGCCTTCAGCCGCATGCTCGCACCGGGCGGGGTGATTTTCGGCCGACATCTGGCCCGGGAGATGGACCTCTCGGCGATCGGTTCGGTGATCGACATCGGCGGGGGCCCCGGGACCATTCTCGTCGGACTTCGCGAGCGGCGGCCGCAGATTGCGGCGACGCTGATGGAACTCCCAACAGTCGCAGCGGTCGCGCCAGATATCCTGTCAGAGTACGGTGCCGACGACGTGGTTGTCGAAGAGGGGGACATAACTGTCGCACCATCGATCGGTCGGCACGATCTGGCGATCCTGAAGGCCGTCGTCCAGGTCCTTCCGCCGGACCAGGCGCGCAGTTCGATCCTGAACGCGGCGCGTTGCCTCACACCCGGAGGCGAGATCGCAATTGCGGGGTGGGGTGTCGTCGATGACGACCGCCTCGGCCCGCCTGAGGGTGTCTTTCTGAATCTCACCTTCTTGAACCTCTATCGCCACGGCGAATCGTACACTGAAGGTCAGTATCGCGCGTGGATGACCGAGGCTGGATTCCGGGATATCTCCAGGTCGCGCCTGACGGACGGCTGCACGTTGTTTCGTGCGCGCCTCACGGGCTGATAGTGGCTGAATGGTTGGTTTCGGACGCAAGGCTCTCCGAGGCGCCCCGACCCTATCCGGGCAGCCTTGCAACCTTCAGCGCCGAGAGCGTTCGCTCGAGGTTCTCCGTCTCGCGATAGCGGAGCGCGTACATCGGCGAGAGTGAAGTCGGGAGACTTCCTTCGCAAACTCTCCACCAGCAGCCGCGCTTCGGCCGGTCGTCCGGCGAAGTCCTCGACTGTTGCGAGCAGGACGTATAGCGTTGTTGCAGAACTTAACCGTGCGGCGATCGGCGGGGTTTCGGATACTGCGACCTATTCTGTCGCAGATTTGGATTCAATCAGTTATGTGACGGTATTTTTGACGGTATCCAAAAATTTGAAAAATAATTCCTTTTTGGAATCAATAGTTTAGTTTTCCAGGATACAATGGAGTGAGAGTAGAGGGAACTGCGGCCGCAGTGTAGAAACGGCAGCCCTATCGATCCCCATTTTTCAGTGCGCGCCTTTTGCCTGCGACCAATTTCCTGCACTCCTTCCTGACCGCTTGGCCGATCTGACATGTCGTTGCCTCGGAAGTAAATCCCGTTCAGTCTCGCAGAGGGCTACAGCGTGCTATGGCGTGCGAATCGGCGGCCTGCTTCGCGCCCATGACAGCATTCAACGACTTAGGTGTCGAAAGACGGACATCGGCTTAGGCGGGCGAACGGTTACCCTCGGCCGATCGACTTGACCATAAGGCCACGGTCATTCGGCTGCATTCTTCTGGAGCTTCTCGAACACAAACAGCTTGCCTTCGCGCACGCTGTCTTCGAGTGGGCTCGCCTTCGCTAGGTGCGCCGCAATCGCGCTGGCCAGCATGCAGCCCGTCCCGCGCATCGATGCGGGAAGGCGTGGCGAGTCGAAGCGGATTGGTTCCTGATCGCGCCTCAACAGAATATCTATCGAACGGGGTCCCGCAGCGTGGCCACCCTTGATCAGCAGGGCCCGCGCGCCAGCTACCAGCAATTCCCGTCCCTGTCTCACCGCGCCGCTCTCATCCGCCGCCGGTTCCGCGCCAACAAGGAGCGCCAGTTCGAGGAGATTGGGTGTCACGAGGCGGCAAAGCGGCATCAGATCACGCTTCATGACGGCGACGGCATCGGCTTCCAGGAGCGCCCGGCCTGAGGTGGAGGCCAGCACCGGGTCGAGTACTGCCGGCACTTGCGGATTTTCGCGCAGCACAGCGACAACGGCAACGACGATCTCGGCCGTCGCGAGCATACCGATCTTGATGGCCGCCACTTCGTTGGCCTGCAGCGAGGCGCGCATCTGATCGGCCACCAAGTTCGGTGACGAATGACTGATTTCCATGACGGCTTCGTGCGTTTGCACCGTCAGCGCGGTGACAGCAAGACAGGTGCGCACGCCAATGGAAGCGATCGTCTCGATATCGCGTGCTATTCCGGCGCCGCCGCTGGAGTCCGATCCACCGACGACGAGCACATGCGGTTCTCGCCTCAGCGCCATCGCTTTGTCTTTTCGATCCATTCTCGCGTGCGCGCTTCGGGATCGGCGTTCAATGTGATGTCGGTGACCACTGCCGCGCTGTCTGCGCCAGCCTCGAAAACACCGTCGAGCCGCTTAGGGTTGAGGCCGCCAATGGCGACCAATGGGATCGGCGCGACCCGGCGCTTCCACTCGCTGATCCGTTCGAGCCCTTGCGGCGCCCATTTCATCTTCTTCAGGATGGTGGGATAAATGGGGCCGAGCGCGACGTAGTTGGGCATGGCGGCCATGGCCGTTTCCAGTTCGACATGATCATGCGTGCTGACCCCGACCTTCACGCCGGCTGCCCGTATCCGCGCGAGGTCGGCGGATAGCAAATCCTCCTGGCCGAGATGGACGAAGTCGCAGCCTTCCTCGATTGCCAGGCGCCAGTGGTCGTTGACGATGAACCGGCATTGGTGCTGGGCGCATAAAGCCTTGGCCTTGCGGATCTCCGCGCGCAACCCGGCTTCATCCATGCTCTTGATGCGCAGCTGCACCAGCTTGACGCCGAGCGGCAACAGCCGTTCGATCCAGGCAGCGCTGTCGACGATCAGGTAGAAGGGATCGAGCTTCATGAAAAAACTGCCCTGCCGATCGTCGGCGTCGATGGCACGGCGACGTCGCGCGGTTCGAGCATTCCCGAGCTGAAAGCTTCACGACCGGCATCGACCGCCTTGCCGAACGCGCGCGCCATACCGACCGGATCGGCCGCCTTGGCGACTGCGGTGTTCAGCAGCACGGCATCAAAGCCGAGCTCCATGACGGTTGCCGCGTGCGACGGTCGTCCGAGTCCCGCATCCACAATCAGCGGGATACCTGGGAAATGTCCGCGCATAGAGCGCAGCGCCATGATGTTGACCGGCCCGAGGGCGGAACCGATCGGCGCGCACCACGGCATCAAGACCTTGCAGCCCGCTTCTAGCAGCCGCTCGGCAACGACAAGGTCGTCGGTGGTATAGGGGAATACCGCAAAACCGTCCTCGCACAGGATGCGGGCGGCTTCGGCCAGGCCGAACACGTCCGGCTGCAGCGTGTCGTGGTTGCCGATCACTTCGAGCTTGATCCAGGTCGTACCGAAGACTTCGCGCGCCATGTTCGCGGTCGTGACCGCCTCCTTGACGGAGTGGCAGCCGGCAGTGTTGGGCAGGATTCCTACGCCGAGCGAGCGGATCAACGAGCAGAATTTTTCGCCAGCCCTGCCGCCTGCCATCTCACGGCGCAACGAGACGGTCACCACCGACGTGCCCGACGCCTTGACTGCATCGGCAAGGATGGCCGGCGAAGGATATTGAGCGGTGCCGAGAAGCAGGCGGGACTGAAGCGTCATCCCGAGAAGATCGAACATGTTAGCCTCCCTGCATGGGCGAGAGGATTTCAATACGGTCGCCGTCGCTCAACTGGAATTCCGCCCGGTTGGCTTTGTGCACGAGGTCGCTGTTGACGGCCGTTGCGAGCCAATCGCCCTCATAATCGAGAGCGGCAAGCAGTTCGGCCAGCGTGGTGGCGGCAACCTCATGCGCTTCGCCGTTGACGATCAGTTTCATAACCAAGCTCCTTCGTTCCGTCTTGATGGAAAACCAGGTCGGCCGCCTGGCGCGCCATGGCGGGCGCAAGAAGAAAGCCATGGCGATAAAGCCCGTTGATCGCGACGGTGCCTCCACGTGCCTCGACACGCGGCAGATTGTCGGGAAAGGCAGGACGGACGCCGACACCGGTTTCAACGATCTCGGCCTCGCCAAAGGCCGGATGGAGGGCGTAGGCAGCACCCAGAAGCTCCATCATCGAACGGACCGTGACCGGCTCCCCGGATTGGCTTTCAATCATCGTCGCGCCGATCATGAACTGGGCGTCGGCACGCGGCACCACGTAGAGCGGAAAGCGCGGATGAAGCAACCGGACCGGGCGCGACAGCGAGATGTCGGGCGTGTGCAGGACCAGCATTTCGCCGCGAACGCCGCGCAGCCTGTTATCGACGGCGGCCATTCCCGTGCAGTCGATCTGACGATCGAAACCGGAAACATGCCGGGCGTCGGTGCCGAAGTGGACTTCGACACCCATGGCTGCAAGCTTGTCATGAAGTGCTGCCATCGCCTGGCGCGGGTCGAGATGAGCCTCATCGGGGAAGAGCAATCCGCGCCGGAAGCGGCCGGCTAAGTCGGGCTCCAAGATCGCAATCTCGTCTTTACCAACACGGCGATGCCCCGACGTGCGGCTGGCGAACCGGTCGAGTTCGCCAGTATCGCGCGGCGCGGCCACGACCAGTGTTCCGGCCCGCGTCACCTGACCCGGCAGTACCGCATTCCACCAGTTGGCGGCGTCGCGGCCAAGGTCCAGCACCGGCTGCTCAGCGCTTTCACGCTCGCACCATGGCGCCAGCATGCCGCCGGCGAACCACGACGCATTGCCACCAAGGCCATGCCGGATCTCGGCGACCGTGACCGTCGCGCCGCGGGCGGCGAACTCGAAGGCGGCGGTGAGGCCGGCGACGCCCGCCCCTTTGACCAGCACCTTCATGATGGCTCACGTGGCTGAGGTATGAGCTGTGCG
>NZ_JAMYSE010000061.1:0-37649 GCF_040321795.1 Mesorhizobium sp. M0244
AGCGCCAGGCCGGCAAGCAGCGAAGCGACGGCAAAGGCGGCGGCGGCATTGTACTCGTTATAAAGGATTTCAACATGCAGCGGCATGGTGTTGGTCAGCCCGCGTATGTGGCCCGACACCACCGAGACCGCGCCGAACTCACCCATCGCGCGGGCATTGCACAACAGAACGCCGTAGAGCAATCCCCATTTGACGTTGGGCAACGTCACGTACCAGAACGCCTGCCAGCCATTGGCGCCGAGCGAGAGCGCTGCTTCCTCGTCGCCATTGCCCTGTTCCTGCATCAGGGGGATTAGTTCGCGCGCGACAAAGGGGAAGGTGACGAAGACGGTGGCCAGCACGATGCCCGGCACGGCAAACAGGATGACGATGCCATGCGCCTTCAGCCAGGCGCCGAGCAGGCCTTGCGCGCCGAACAGAAGTACATAGACCAGGCCGGAAATGACCGGGGAGACGGAAAACGGCAGGTCGATCAGCGTGGTCAGGAACGCCTTGCCCTTGAACTCGAACTTGGCGATCGCCCAGGCGGCGGAGATGCCGAAAATCACATTGAGCGGCACCGAGATCGCCGCGACCAGAAGCGTCAGGCGGATCGCCGAGCGGCTGTCGGCTTCGCCCAGCGCCTGCGTGTAGGCGCTGATGCCCTTGGCGAAAGCTTCCTTGAAAACGATGATCAGCGGCAAGAGCAGGAAGATGGCGAGGAACGCAAACGTTACCGCCATCAGCACGGCTTGCGCCGGGCGGCTTTCGGTTACCGCCGCCGAGCGGCTTTCGTGGTGCGGCGCGTAGGATTTGATCTCCGGGTCAGCCATAGCGCTTGCGGCTCCAGGTCTGCACCAGGTTGATGACCAGCAGCATCACGAAGGACAGCGCCAGCATGATCGCCGCGATTGCGGTCGCCGCGGCGTAATTATATTCCTCGAGCCGGATGACGATCAGAAGCGGTGCGATCTCGGATTTGTAGGGCAGGTTGCCGGCGATGAAGATAACCGAGCCGTACTCGCCGACGCCGCGCGCGAAGGCCAGCGCGAAACCGGTGACGATAGCCGGCGCCAGTCCGGGAAGCAGAACACGGCTGATGATCTGGAAGCGATTGGCGCCGAGCGTGGCGGCCACTTCCTCTACTTCTTTGTCGATTTCCTCCATGATCGGCTGCACAGTGCGCACGACGAAGGGCAGGCCGATGAAGATCAGCGCGATGACGATGCCGAGCGGCGTATAGGCGACCTTGATGCCGAGCGGCGTCAGCAGGCTTCCGATCCAGCCATTCGGTGCGTAAAGCGTGGTCAAAGCGATGCCGGCAACCGCCGTCGGCAGCGCAAAGGGCAGGTCGACCATGGCATCGACGATGCGGCGGCCGGGAAAGCTGTAGCGCACCAGCACCCAGGCGACGATCGTGCCGAAGACGACGTTGACGGCGGCCGCAATGAAGGCCGTGCCGAAGCTGATTTCAAGAGCGTTGATGGTGCGGCGGTCGGTGACGATCGCCCAGAAGTCGGTCCAGCCGAGCGCCGCCGAGCGCCAGATCAGCCCGGACAGGGGAATGAGGATGATGAGGGTGAGGTAGGCAAGCGAGAAGCCGAGCGTCAATCCGAAACCCGGAATGACGCTCGGCTGTCTGAACCGCCACCCCGCCTTGGCGGGTGCTGTGGTCATGTCGTCCTGATCTAAATTGCTACTGGGCCGGCTTATAGATCTGGTCGAATATACCACCGTCGCCGAAATGATAAGGCTGTGCCTTCTTCCAGCCGCCAAAAAGCGGGTCGTCGATGGTGATCAGCTTGATCTCAGGCTGCTTGGCCAGGTCCTCCGCCGGCACCAGGTCGGGCTTCGAAGGACGATAATGGTTCTTGGCGATGATCGTCTGGCCTTCCTTGGAATAGAGATAGCTCAGATAGGCTTCGGCAATTTTGCGCGTGCCTTTGGCGTCGACATTGGCGTCGACCACGGCGACCGGCGGCTCCGCCAGGATCGAGGTCGGCGGGTAGACGATATCGAAATTGTCGGCGCCAAACTCGTCGAGCGCCAGATAGGCCTCGTTTTCCCAGGCGAGCAGCACGTCGCCCAGGCCCTTTTGCGCGAAGGTCACGGTGGCGCCGCGCGCACCGGTGTCGAGAACCGGGACATGCGCATAGAGATTGCCAACGAATTCCTTGGTCTTGGCCTCGTCGCCGCCATCCTTGGCGCTGGCATAGGCCCAGGCGGCAAGATAGTTCCAGCGCGCCCCGCCGGAGGTCTTCGGATTGGGCGTGATCACCTGGACATCGTCCTTGACCAGATCGCCCCAATCATGAATGCCCTTGGGGTTTCCCTTGCGGACGAGGAAGATGATCGTCGAGGTGTAGGGCGCCGAATTGTTTTCGAATTTCGTCCGCCAGTCGGGATTGATCTTCTTCGTTTTCGAGACAATGGCGTTGATGTCGCCTTCGAGCGCCAGCGTCACCACGTCGGCGTCGAGCCCGTCGATCACGGCGCGCGCCTGGGCGCCGGATCCGCCATGCGACTGCTGGACGGTGACAGTCTCGCCTGTCTCGGCCTTCCAGTGGGCGACAAAGGCCTCATCGAATTGCTTGTAGAGCTCACGCGTCGGGTCATAGGACACGTTGAGAATGGTGGTGTCGGCAAACGCGAAACCGAGCGTGCCGAACTGGACAGACGTGGCGACCAGTGCGCCGAGCAGTTTCCTGAAATGAGGTTTGATCATTTCCGCCTCCGTTGAACTCGCGCCAATCTACCGAATTGATAGAATTTAGATGCATTCAATGTTGCCTTTTTTGGCCTATTGAAGCAATTTTTCGCCTACTTTCGGCGATACGAGGAACTATTTTCCCCGCGCAGGATCCATGGTCGCGCTCCCGACGCGATTATCTAGAAACGGCTAGCTCTTCGGCAATGGCCGAATCGCGTCCGAACGAGGTTTCGGCGGACTATTCGTCGGTAACGGGAAAGTTGAAGCGCTCTCTGGGAAACGGCTCGTCTTCCAGCGTGAAGTGCCACCATTCGCGCGCGTAATTCTTGAAGCCGCCGGCGTGCATCGCCTCGACAAGTTTTTTGCGGTTAGCCGCCGCTTCACTGGCAATCGGTCGGTGAGCCGTTTCGCTCACCGGATCGAAGCAGTCGAAACCAGTGCCGAAATCGAGCGTATCGGCATCGGTCGCGCCGCAGGCCGGTTTCGGAGCGCTCTTGCGGTTGGCTCGCGCGATCGCGACATCGACCGTCGATCCGCGCGAATGGGTGGACAGTTCGCCGATATAGCCCTTGGCGATGAGATCCTTGCGCTTGACCTTTGGGTACCATTGCGGGTCCGGTGGTCCGCCCGTTTTTGTCCATTCGCCCGTGTCGGAGACAGCCCGCGCAGGGCGGTAGCAGTCGAACACGACCAGCGTCAGTCCTTCGGCAGCAATCGCTTTCTGCACTCCCGAAAGCGCTTGCGCCGCTTGCCTGGTGAGGACGCATACCGGCGCATCGTAACCGCTTACCTTGCGATGCAGGAAGTTTTCGAAGCCGGCATAGCGGATATCCTGCCGGATACTGGGATCCATGTCGGCCAGCCGAACAAAGCCGGCTGGGAGGTCAGCGGCGAAAGCGGGGGAAATACCGGCGGCCGAAAGCAAGGCGTAAAACCCAATCCCCTGAATCACCTGCCGTATTCTATTCAAGGGAAACTTTCACTCGACGAAAACCTTTACGCTGGCCGCGCGTCCCGCCGCGTCGATCACGGTCAGGGTGGAATAGCCGGCGCCGTCCGGCTGCCAGGTCGCGGTGCGCCGCCGGTCGATGCCGACCAGCGGCTTACCGTTGGCCAGCCAGCGGAACGGTGCACGGCCGCCTTGCAGCTTGAGCACCAGCGGCGTGGCGGCGGCCGAGGAAGTGCCGAGATCGACGCGGGCGCCGTCAGGCGGAAAGATGATGGTCGGCGCAGGTTCGGTCGGCGTCGCCTGTACCAGTCCATCGGCGCCGGCGCCGAAGCGCGTCAGCGTCACGGGCAATTCTTCGCGCTTTGGCCGCCGGACGCCGGCCGGTTGGGTTGGCAGCGGCATGGCGGCCAGGCCGGAACGGACAAAGCCTTCGAACAGGATGGGCGCGGCCGAGACATAGCCGGACAGCCCGGGCACCGCGCCGGCATCGGGGCGGCCGACCCAGACGCCGAGCACGTAGCGGCCGTCGAAGCCGACCGACCAGGCGTCGCGATAGCCGTAGGAGGTGCCGGTCTTGTAGGCGATGCCGCGCTGGGCAGCACCCTGGGGCGGCTTGACGCCCGACAGGATGTCGGTGATCTGCCAGGTCGCCTGATCGTCGAGGATGGTGGTGGTCGAGCGTTCGGCATTTGCCGACTCGGTGCCGTCATGCAGCGTGTGTGCCTTGCCGCCATTGGCGAGCCCGGTATAGAGCTGAACCAGGTCGCGCAGCGTCACCCCGACGCCGCCGAGGCCGATCGCCAGGCCAGGCGCTTCGTTGACGGGCAGCACAGGGTTTACGCCGGCCTGCCGGAAGCGCGCCATCAGCCGGGCCGGGCCGACCGCATCGAGCACGCGGATCGCCGGCACGTTGAGCGACAATTGCAGCGCCTGCCTGATGCTGACATCGCCCTGATAGCCCATGTCGAAGTTCTTCGGCCGGTAACCGGAGAAATCGGCTGGGCTGTCCTCGATCAGCGTCTCCTGCGCCACCAGGCCTTGTTCGAAGGCGAGGCCATAGATGAACGGCTTCAGCGTCGAGCCAGGCGAACGAACGATTTTGGTCATATCGATCCAGCCCGAACGGCTGGCATCGAAGAAATCGGCAGAGCCGACCTCGCCAAGAATATCGCCGGTGCGGGCATCGGCCAGCACCATGGCCACCGAGAGGCGAGGGCCGAGCCTGGCGGCGGCATCCTTGGCCACCTGCTCCAGCCCTTCCTGGACGCTCTTGCGGATCGTCAGTTGCAGCTGCTGGCCGGGAATGGCCTTGGGCAGCATCGTATAGGCCGCGTGGGCGGCGAGCGCCGGCAAGGTCCGCCGCAGCCCCGACACATCGTCGAGCGCGGCTCTCGCGGCCTCGCGTTCGCCGAGCAGGCCAGCCGAGACCATGCGGGTCAGCACCCGGTCGCGGGCGGCATGGGCGATCTCGAGATTGCGATCGGGGCGCCGCTTCTCCGGCAATTGCGGCAAGGCGACGAGCAGAGCCGCCTCCGAGACCGTCAGCCGCTTCGGCTCCTTGCCGAAATAGGCAAGCGAAGCGGCACGCACGCCTTCGAGATTGCCGCCATAGGGCGCCAGCGTCAGATAGCGTTCGAGGATCTCGCGCTTCGACAACCGTCGTTCGATCTGAACGGCGCGCAGCATCTGCTTGATCTTCGAGCCGAGGCTGCGGCTGTCGCGCGGTTCGCTAAGCCGGGCGAGCTGCATCGACAGCGTCGAACCACCGGAGACGATGTGGCCACTGGTCGCGAACTGGCCGGCGGCACGCGCCAGTGCCAGCACGTCGACACCCTGATGATCCCAGAAGCGCTTGTCCTCATAGGTGACCAACATGTCGACGAACTGCTTGTCGACCTGGTCCAGGTTGGTGGCAAGCCGCCAATAGCCGTCCGGCGTGGCGAAGGCCCGCAGCAGCTGGCCGTCACGGTCCTGCACCTCGGTCGAGACCGTCAGCGCGGGTGGGAGCGGCGGCGGAAACGCGCGGTCGAGCTGCCAGAGGGTGGCGGCTGAAAGGGTCAACACGGCGGCGCACCCTGCGGCTCCAATAGCGAATTTGCGAAGCATCTTCATAGCTGGAAAGAGGCCCCCTCATCCGGCCGCTTCGCGGCCACCTTCTCCCCATTGGGGAGAAGAGACTGGCGCCGGCGCTGGCCGTCTTCTCTCCCCTCGAGGAGAGGTCGACCGAGCGAAGCGGAGGGCGGGTGAGGGGGCACTTTGCTCATGGCGTCCATCACCATCTTTGCCTTACGGCGCCTTGACCTCCATCATGCCGGTGGCGGTGCGGGCCGAATATTGCGGCCGGTACATGTCCTCGATCGTCGCCGCCGGATGGGCATAAGTGCCCGGCGTCACCGCGCGCACGACATAGGCGAGCGTGATGTGGCGGTCGCCGTCATTGGGATTGAACGCCGCGACGAAACGGTCGTCGCGGAATTCGAGATGGGCAGCATCGGTCGGCGCCAGCCAGGAGAAGTTCGTCAATTGAGCGCTGGAGACCAGGCCCGGATTGTCGATCTCGAAGCCGGCCGGCAACAGGTCGGTGATCAGGAGCCGCGAAGGCCAGGTGTTCTGCTCGTAGACCTTGAGCACGACGACATAGCGTTCGTTCTGCTTGACCTCCGTGACATTGGCCTCTGTGCCGTCGAGTTTGTAGTAGGTACGGCTGATGGTAAAGCCGTTGCCGCTGGCCGGCAGAGGCTGGATCGGCGAGGCCACGGTGGTGACGACCGCCTGCAGCGGATTGCTGCCGGTGTTGACGATGGTCAGCGGATTGTCGGCCAGGTCGCCGCCGGCGATCTGGTCCGAATAGCCGCCGGCATGTGGTGCGCCATTGATGGTCAGCGCGATCGAATCGTTGCCGGCCTTCAGCGCGCGAGCCGCCAGCAGCATCCAGGCCTCGTCCTGCGTGCTGGTCCACCTGGCGTCGGCGCGTTCCCTGGTCACCAGCTGGATCAGCGCCGGCACGATGGTCGGCACTGGTTTGCTTTCCGCAGCAAGCGCCAGGATCGCCGCGCCGTCACGTAGCCGTGAGCCATAGTCGGACCGGTAGTAGTCATATTCGGGGGTCGACTTGGCCAGTTGCAACGCGGCCTGGAAGGTTGCCGCCGAGCGCTGCGTGTCACCGTAGAGCGCGAGAGACGCGGCCAGTTGGGCGACGGCCATCGGGCTGGTAAAGGCTTCGAGCTGGGTGTCGGCATAATAGCGCAGATCGCCGACCGAGGCCTTCTTGTTGCGGGCAAGCACATAGAGCGCATAGGCGATCTCGCTGCCGCGATCCTGGACGTCCTGGTCGTAGCCGATCCCGTTCTGCAGATTGCTCAGCGCCTGGTTCATCGCCAGGGCCGGCACGTCGTATTTCTGCTCGCGCGCCCGGGTCAGGAAATCGGTGACATAGGCGTCGAGCCACAGATCGCCGGAACCCGGACCCCACAGGCCGAAGCTGCCGGCCGAGGCCTGGTAGCTCAGCACCTTGTAGATGGCATCCTGGACGCGGTCATGCAGATCCGGGTCGCTGGCCATGCCGATGCCGGAGGCCAGCTCATTGACGTAGAGAAGCGGCATGGCGCGGCTGGTGGTCTGCTCGGCGCAGCCATAGGGGTAGCGGTCGAGCGTCATCAGCAGCGACGGCACGTCGAAGGCAGCTGACTGCGAAACGCCGACACTGACAGAAGCGCCATCGAGCAGGCTTGCTGCCAAGAGCTCCTTGTCGGCGCGCAGCGCGCCGCCGTTGCCCTTGAGGTCGACGACCATTCGGGTGGTCACCGGCAGCTGCGCCGGGCGCACCGGCACATAGAGCGTCTGCTCGACGGCGGTGCCGTCGGCATGGGCGAGCTTGATGGTGATCGAGGCGTTGCCGGCGGTCTGCGCAATCAACGGCACAGTCAGCGTCTGCCGCTTGCCTTTGGCGAGCGTCAGCTTCTCAGGCAAGGCGGCACTGCCGGTGGACAGGTCGCCTGTCGTGTTGACGGTCAGCTTGTAATCGCCTGCGGGGCCGTCGGTGTCGGCGACGTCGAGCCGCATGACGGCGGAATCGCCCGGCGCCAGGAAGCGCGGCAGGCCGGCGGTGATCACCACCGGATCGCGCACGATCACATCGGACTGGGCATGGCCGACCGCTTCCTTGGTCCAGGCGACGGCCATGACGCGCACGGTGCCGTTGAACTGCGGAATATCGAAGTCGATCCGCGCCTTGCCGTCAGCGTCGAGCTGGACCGGGCCGGAGAAGAAGGCGACCAGCTTTTCGGTCGGCGGACTGCCTTGCGACTGCATGTTGGCGCCGTCGCCGCCGGTGCGCAGCTTGCCGGTTGTGCCGAGCGAGCCGTCGATCAGCCGGCCGTAGATGTCGCGAACCTCGAGACCGAGCATGCGCTGGCCGAAGAACCAGTTCTCCGGATCCGGCACCTTGTAGTTGGTCAGGTTGAGGATGCCGACGTCGACGGCCGCGACCATGACATAGGCGTTGGTGCCCGGCTGCACGCCGGCGACGGCGACCGGGATCGACAGCTGCTGGCGCGGCATGGTCTTGTCGGGGGGCGTCAAGGTGACGGCGAGCTTCCGCGAGCCCGGATCGAGCTTCAGCCATTTGACGCCGATGGCGCGGGCCGGCATACGCGTCTCTTGCGCATCGCCTGGCCTGAACAGCGTTGCCGTGACATATGCGCCGGCGCCCCAGTCGTCGCCGACCGGGATATCGACAGTGCTGCCGCCGGCCGGCACGGTGGCGGTGACGGTCTTCAAGAGCTTGTCGGCGCCGATGGTGACGAGCAATTCGCCGGCAAAATGCGGCGACACTTTCAGCTTGGCCACTTCACCGGCCGCATAGGTATCCTTGTCCAGGGCTATCTCTAGCCCGTCAGGCGTTTCGGTGGTGGTGGAACTGACGTACCAGCCAGCATCGAACTCGTAGCTGGTGGCCGGGCCTTCCGGATCTGATGTCTCGATCTCGAGCCGGTAGCGGCCCCAGTCGACCGGCAGCGACATGGTAGCCTCGCCATCGGCGCTCAGGTCGACCTGGCCGTTGGCAACCGCCTTGGTGAAGGTGACCGGCTCATAGTTCCAGAAGTTGCTCGAGCGGTACCACTGGTAGTTGCGCTCTACCTTGACCAGCGACCATTGCGCACCTTTTAGCGCCTCACGCGTGCCGTCGGGGTCGACGGCGATCAGGCTGAACTTGGCCGTGCCGCCTTGCGGCACCGCGTCGCCGTCGAAATCGGGGCGGATGCCGATCATATGGCCCTGCGGGCGGATGCCGATATTCAGCGAGCGCTCGATGGCGCGGCCGCCGGTCTCGCGCAACCGGATCGTGACCTTGGCATCGACCAGCTTGGTGGTCGACGGCAGTTGATCGACGGAGACAGGGAAGGTCGCCTTGCCGTCCTCGCCGACCACCGGCAAGCCGGTGAAGGGCGTCACCGTCGGTTCCGCCGACTGTTCGTCGGCGAGACCGAAGGAATAGCCCTTGAAGCGGTCCCAGTCGCGGGCGGTCGACAGCGTCAATTCGCCTTCGAGGGCGAGGCCCGCGGCCGGCGCGCCATAGAGAAAGCGGCCGTCGACGGTGATGTTGGCGGTTTCGCCCTGCGCGATCTCCTGCTTGTCGGAGGACAGGTCGAACTCGATCCGATCCGGGACGAAGTCCTCGACCAGGAACATCTGGCTGGCGACCGCTGCCTGCTTGGGGTCGGTGTGGATCGCCACCGTCCAGGTGCCGCGCATGGCGTTGGGTTCCAACGGCAGGTCGACGGCGTGGCCGCCGGCCGATGCGCCGTCGCTGACGATGCGGCGGTCCTCGACGCCGTCGGGCCGCGAGAAGATGAATGTCAGCGGCAGGTTCTCGACCGCCTTGGCGGCACTGTCGCGGGCAAGGGCCGCGACGTGGACGTCTTCGCCGGCGCGGTAGATGCCGCGTTCGGTCCAGGCATAGACGTCGAGCGCGCCCGGCGCCGGGCGCCCGCCGACGCCCCGATCGGACAGGTCGAAGCCGGCCCGGCCCATGTCGAGGAAGACGAAATCGTTGTCGCCCTGCTTGGCCATCAGCACGGCCGGCGCCATGCCGCTGTCGCCGCGCGTCAGACCGGGGTTGAACACCGCCCGCCCTTCCGCGTCGGTGGTCGCGGTGCCGAGGATTTCGTTGTTCCTGGCCAGCAGCGTCAGTTCGGCGCGGGCAATCGGCTTGGCGGTTGCGAGCGAACGGGCAAAGACGTTCAGCCCATCCTGTCCGGTGTAGGTCGACAGGCCGATGTCGGAGACGAGGAACCATTGCGTGGCACGCGAATCATAGTCGTCGTTGTGACCGTTGACGGCTTGCGCGGTCAGCACATAGACGCCGGGCTTGCGCTGCGGCAACGCCTCGTCGATGGGAAAGGAGGTGGTGACTTCCTTGTTGAGGTCGCTGGCGATGTCGAGCTGGCCTTGCCAGACCGGCTCGCCCATCTGTTCGGAGATGTTCGAAATGTCGTAGCCGTCAAGTTGGCGAAGGAACTGATACCCCGACAGAAGCTGGGCCAGCGAGCGGTCGCCGATGCGGTAGAGCTTCATTTCGGCGGCATTCATGTTGACGGTGACGACCGGTATACCGCGGCGTGCGCCGGCAGGCAGCACGAAGCTGTCGCCGGTGAAGCGGGCCGAAGGCGCGCGGTCCTGCACGTAGATCGACAGCACCACCGGTGCTGCGGTGACCTCGCCGATGGCGGCCGGCAGGCCGGCGCGGAAGGTCACGTCATAATGCTGGCCGTGCTCTAGCCCTTCGACGCAGATCTGCTTGTCCTTGGCTTCGACGCCTTTTGGGGGGGCGTTATCGACGGTGACGAATTGCGCATAGTCGACGCCGGTCTTGACCAGGTCTTCGGAGAACTGCGCGCAGATGCGCGGCGCGCTGGTGTCGGCGTCGACGGTATGATCGATGATGCGGAAGCCCTTGCGGGCCTTGAGATCCTGATAGGCGGCCCTCACCGCCGGCGAATTGACCAAAGCCAGACTCGCCTCGTAGGCCTGCAGGGCCGGCCTGTAGAGATCGCGGCGATCAAGGCCGTCGCCGAGCAGTGCCAGCACATCGGCACGCGTCTTGGCGGTGCGCAGCAGTTTGTACGCATTGAAGGCGGCGGAGGTGGCGTTTGCCGGCAGGGTCGATGCTTCCGAACTGTTGGCGGTCGGATGGACGGCAAGCGTTTCGCGCGCCAGTTCGAGCCAGAGCTGGCCATCATCCGGCAACACCGAAACCGCCGCCTCGTACTTTTGCATGGCCGAGCGACGGTCGCCCGTCAGCGCCGACTGTTCGGCGACCGCTCTCAGCGCCGTCAGCCCCTCGGTCGGCTTGGTGTAGGTCGGGCTGGTGAGCTTGTTGCGGTATTGCTGGGCCTGGTCGGCCATCCAGTTGGGGAAGAAGGCGAGTTCGGGTGGCGCACCGATGTCGGGGTCGCCGTCGATATTGACGACTTTTCCGGCGACGGCGCCGCCGAAGGGTTTCAGCGAATTGTAATCGGATTTAAGGAAGCACCATTTGGCCTTGAGGTTGTAGGTGAAGGCGCGGCAGGCCGGATCGCCGAGGCAAGTGGTCTTGCACTGGTCTAGGCTGACATTCTGGTCGGATCTGAGGTCGAAACCGAAATAGTCGGAATTGTCCGATGTCACCACCCGCCGGGCTTCGGCCGCTTGCGCGACACTGCTCCAGGCAAAAAAGAGAAGGAAAAGAATCGATAGACCACGTGCCGCGCGCATTGCCATAAACCCCTCCAGACAAGTGCTAACGTCCAGACATGTTCAAGCTTCAGTCGCGCTTGTCAACATCAGGACGCGGCAGGATCCGCCTGCCAACGGTTTGCTTTCCGGCCGGTGACCGGTAGTACCTCCATAGGACAGGGGATCACGCTTTCTTGCGGCGATGCAGAAGGTGTGAGTTCCAAGCCCTGTCTATTTCAGCAATTGGATTCCGGCCCCTTTACGAGCGCTTCAGAACTTCATTCCAATTTTAGTTTTGCGAGCTAGGCTAGGAACATAATGCCGGCGTATGAAAGGCAGATGTCGGGAGGAACCGCGCCACGGCGCGCGCTTTCGCGCGCCCTGCTTTTTGCCTTGCTGTGCTCGACGGCACTTATTGTCGAGACCGGAAATGCGGCCGCCTTCGAGATTTTCGGCATCAAGCTGTGGGGGTCGTCGAAGGACGAAGATGCCGATATCGTCGACCCGCTGCGCTATGCAGTGACGATTGAGGCGCCCGACGCCGACAAGGATCTCGCCGAGAAGCTCGAAAACGCCTCGACCCTGAAAGCCGACGAGGAACACCCAGTCTCGGGTTCGCTGGGCCTTTTGGCCAAAGCGCGCAGCGATCGTGAGCAACTTGTCGCTGCACTCTACGCGGACGCGCGCTACGAGGGTGTCGTCACCATCACTATCCAAGGCAAGCCCCTCGACGATTTGCCGCCCGATGCCGAGTTTTCGGGTCCGCAGCCGATTCCGGTGGTGATAAACATAGCAGCCGGGCCGAAATTCACGCTTGGCAATATCAGGCTTGAGGGCGATGCCGCGGGCTTGGCAAGCGCCGATTTCGGTCTGATCGCCGGCGGTGACGCCAGCTCGGGAGCTGTCCTCAAGGCGGAGGCCCTGATCGTGCGGGCACTCAAGCAAGAGGGCAGGCCCTTGGCCAAGGTGACGGACCGCGAGATCGTCGCCGAGCACGCCGGCTCGACGCTCGACGTGACGCTCACCGTCGCGGCCGGGCCGGTCGCCGGCTATGGCGATACCACTGTCGAGGGCACCGAAAAGGTCGACCGCGACTTCACCGAATATATGACCGGCCTGAAGCGCGGCCGCCAATATTCGCCCGATGAGATCGACGATGCACGCGACCGGCTGCTTGGGCTGGAGGTCTTCAACAGCGTGACGCTGAAGGAGGCCGACAGCCTCGATGCCGAGGGCAACATCCCGATCGGTGTCCAGGTCAGCGAACGCAAGCCGCGCTATTTCGGCATTGGCGGCACCTTCTCAAACACCGAGGGGCTAGGTCTCGAAGGCTATTGGGGCCACCGCAATCTGTTTGGCCGCGCCGAAAAGCTGCGCATCGACGGCAAGATCAGCGGCATCGGCAGCAACGACCTGACCCAGCTCAATTACAATGCCGGCATCATGTTCGAAAAGCCAGGCGTGGTCGGACCGGCGTCGAAATTCCTTGCCAGCGTCAACACGGTGCTAGAGCACCCCGACGCCTACGATCACTTCTCGGTCAAGGGCAGCACAGGCCTGTCCTACGAACTCGACAAGAAGCAGACGGTTTCCGCGCAAGTCGCGCTCGACTATTCGAAGATCCACGACGCTTTCGGCAAGCACACCTATCTGATTGCCAGTATTCCGCTGCAATATGTATACGACAATCGCGACAGCAAGCTCAACCCGACCAGGGGCTTCAGGGTGCTGGCCTATGCCGAGCCGAGCTACGACATCTTGAGCGGGGCTGCTTTCGTCAAGCTGAAGGGCGAAGGATCGGCCTACCAGTCGCTCGATTCGGCCTCGAAATTCGTTTTCGCCGAACGCGTCGCCATCGGCTCGATCATCGGCGCCGGTCTTCAGGACGTTCCGGCCGACCGGCGCTTCTACTCCGGCGGCGGCGGCTCGGTGCGCGGCTATGCCTATCAAGGCATCGGCCCGAAGGACAGCAATGGAGAGCCGATCGGCGGGCTTTCCTTCTTCGAGACCTCGGTCGAGATGCGTATCGCCGTCACCGACAAGATCGGCGTCGTGCCGTTCGTCGATGCCGGCACGGTGTCGACCAGGCAGGTCCCCGATTTTTCGGACATGAAGGTCGGCGCCGGTGTAGGCTTGCGCTATCTGACGGCGTTCGGGCCACTGCGCATCGACGCGGCGGTGCCGCTCAACCGCGGTCCTGACGATCCTCATTTCGGCATTTATGCCGGCATTGGCCAGGCATTCTGATGGCAATCTTTAGGCGCATCCTCCGCATCCTTTTCTACACGCTGCTCATCGTCGTGGCAGCGGCGGTGGGAGCGGTCGTCGTGCTGACCAAAACCGAGCGCGGCCGCGAAAACCTTGCCGGCATCATCTCGACCATGGCCTCGACCGGCGATCGCAAGGTCACTGTCATCGGCATCGACGGCATCTGGTCGGGTGCGCTGACCGTCGATCATGTCGTTCTGGAGGATCGCGAAGGCGCCTGGATGGTGGCGCGCAAGGTGGCTGTCGACTGGTCGCCGCTGGCACTGCTGTCGAAGAGCTTCAGCGCCGATCGAATTGGCGCCGAGCGTATCGAACTGGCAAGGCTGCCGCTGGCCAGCACACAACCGAGCCAGAGCGGAGCGACAACGCTGCCGGTCTCCATCGACGTCAAGCAACTCGACCTTCCCGAAATCGCGCTCGGGCAGGCTCTGGCCGGCAATGGTGTCGCCGAACTTGCAGCCAAGGGAGCGCTCAAGGCGGATGCCTCGCCATTGGCGATGGAGAGCAATCTCAACATCGTTCGCCACGATGGCAAGCAAGGCACGGTCGACGCCAAAGTCCATTTCGCTCCGGCCGACAACAAGCTCGACTTAGACCTCAAGGCATCCGAGCCGGCCGGCGGCATTATCGCCAACCTGCTCAAGCTGCCGGATGCGCCGCCGGTCGAGATCGTCGTTTCCGGCACAGGACCGCTCGCCAACTGGAATGGCATCGGGACCTTCGTTGTCGACGGCCGGATCGTCACCCAACTCACCGGTCGCCATCAGCTCACCGACGAGGGCAATTATGTCGAGGCCAATGGTGACGGCGAATTCGAGCGTTTTTTGCCCGAAACCCTGAAACCGCTGTTTGCCGGCAAGACCACCTTTGATCTAGCCGGCACAGCGACTACGGCGGGCGGCGTCGATATCGAGCGCGCCAATATCGACAGCGGCGCCGTGCACGCGACCGCCGCCGGCACTGTCGATCCGAACGGCGCCAGCGATCTTTCTGTGAAACTCGCGGCGAAAGGGCCGCCGATCGTGCTTAGCCTCGGCAGCGAGGCGCAGCCGATAACCGTGGCGATCACAGACGCCACGGCCCGCGCTTTCGGCGATGGCAAGGCGCCGATGGTCGATATCGGCGCGTCGCTGGTCTCGGTGGTGGCGGGCGGCACGCGGGTGGACGACCTGATCGGGCAAGTGCATTCCGATGGTTTCGACATCCAGAACCGTAGCGGACCTGTCACCATCAAGCTGACAGCAGCCGGCCTGAACACCGACGTCGCGACGTTGGCGCCGCTGATAACGGGTAGGGTCAGCGCCGGTCTCGCCGGCTCCGTCAGCAAGGAACAGATTGTCGTCGACGAAGGCACGCTACGCAGCGACGCGCTCAATGCGTCCGTAACGGCCACAGTGGCGCTGGCCGATCTGTCGATGACGCTCAAGATGAATGCCGACGCGGCTTCGACGGCGCTGCCGCCGCAGATCAGCTCGGTTCTCGGTGAGCGCGTGCAGTTTTCCGCAACCGCGACCCGCGACCCGGACGGTGCGTTCGCCGCGAACGCATTGCAACTCACCTCCGGCACGCTTAGCGCCAGCGGCACCGCCAGTGCGCAAGGCACTGATATCCGGGCTGATATCAAGGGCACGCTCGGCGACGTGTCGGTGCTGTCGCCGCTGGTCGGCGCCAAGGCCGGCGGTGCCGTCGGTTTCGCGCTGACCGCAAGCGGCGCGCGCAGCGCTCCGGATTTCTCAGTTTCGGCCAACAGCGACAGCCTGACGGCGTCCGGCCATCTGGTGAAGCAGATCAAGCTGAGCGCAAGCGGCAAGGCCGATATCGCCAGTCCCGCCGCCGATGTCTCGCTGACCGGCTCGGTCGACGACCAGCCGCTCGACCTCAAGGCATCGCTGGTCACCACCGACGGCAAGCGTTCCATCAATGGACTTGCCGTCTCGCTGGCCGACAACAAGATCTCTGGCGACCTCACGCTCGACGACGGCCTGCTGCCGCTCGGCACGTTGACCCTCGATGCCCGGGATATTGCTCCGCTGGCGTCGCTCGCCGGCCAGACGGTAGCGGGCGACGTGCGTGGCACGATCCGCTTCGCGAACGACAATGGAGCGCCGACGGTCGCGATCGATGCGACGAGCGCCGCGATTTCGCGCGGCGAACTGGCGGCGAAGACAATCGCCGTCAACGCGCTGGTCGCCAACTATCTCAAAGCCCCGGCGATCTCCGGCAAAATCAAGGCCGACACGATCACCTCCGGAACCACGATGATCAGCGGCATCGATGTCGACCTGAAACGCGATGGCGACTGGACCGGCTTTAGCGGCGCCGCCACGGTCGCCGGCATTCCGGCCAGCGCGGCCGGGCGGGTCAGGGTTGCGAACGGCATCACCAGCATCGAGCTTGCCTCGGGCGAGGCGACCATCCGCGGCATCAAGGCAGCTATCGCGCAGCCATCGGCGCTGACAATCGCCAATGGCAGGGTGAGCATAGAGAAACTGGCGCTCGGTGTCGGCGGTGGTTCGGTTGCCGTGTCGGGTACGGCTGGCCAGACGCTTGATCTCGCTGCCACCATGTCGGCGGTGCCGGCCGCACTTGCCAATGATTTTTCGCCGGGCCTCGATGCAGTGGGCACGCTCAGCGGCACTGCGCAGGTCACGGGATCGTCGGCTGCTCCCGACATCCGCTTCAACGCCCAGCTCAGCGGCGCCGAAACCAGTCAGACCCGGCAGGCTGGGCTCGGGCCGCTCGATCTCGATGCGGCAGGCCGCTTCTCGTCGGCCAGCGGCATCGCCATCGAGCACGCGACGCTTGCCGGCGAGAAAATCTCCGGCAAGGCGGCCGGCACCATCAATCCGAACGGCGCCAGCGATTTCTCGCTCGACCTCGCCTCGACCGGTCCGAGCCTGCCGCTGTCGCTCGGCAGCAAGGCAAGCCCGATCAAGCTCGAGCTGCAGGCGTTATCACTGAAGGCGGCCGGGCAGGGCACCCAGCCGAAGCTCGACGTCTCCGCAACGCTGCCATCGGCCGCCACCAATCTAGCTAAGGTCGAGGGCATTACGCTTGCGCTACACTCCGATCGCTTCGACGTGGAGGCCCGGACGGGGCCGATCTCCGGCACGGTGACCGCTGAAAAAATCGGCCTCGACAACCCGACCGTCGCGCCGCTGATCGCCGGCAAGGTCACTGCCAAACTTGCCGGCAGCCTTGCCGCCGATGCCGTCGTCGTGGACAGCGGCACCGTGACCAGCGACGCGTTGAACAGCGGCTTTAACGGGCGGGTCTCGCTGGCCGACGGCGCCATCGACCTTAACCTCAAGGCGGATGCCGCCTCGGCGGCACTGCCGGCGGCGGTACGTGGCGTGCTCGCCGAGCGAACGCAACTCAGTGCCGCGCTGAAGCGGGACGCCAACGGCAATGTCACCGCCAACGCGGTCAGGCTGTCATCAGGCGCGCTGAGCGCCGACGGACAGGCGAGCCTTGCCGACAACAAGCTCAGCGCCGACATCAAGGGTGCGCTGCGCGACGTCTCGCTGCTATCCAAGGACGCCAAAGGCGCCATCTCTTTCGCGCTGAATGCGCAAGGCGCCAGCACCGCGCCGGATCTGTCGCTGACTGTTAATAGCGATCGGCTTTCGGTGGCTACGCGCGAGATCACTGGCCTGAAGCTCACCGCCACCGGCAAGGCGGACGCTGCCAACCCGGCAGCGAATGTGCAACTTACCGGAAATGTCGCGGACCAGCCGCTGCAGGGCAGCGCGGTGCTGGCGACATCGGACGGCAAACGCGCCATCAACGGGCTTTTGCTGTCGCTCGGCAAGAACCGGATTTCCGGCGACCTGGCCCTCGACGATGCCTTCGTGCCGGTCGGCACCGTGGCACTCGACCTGCCCGATATCGGTCCGCTTGCTGCCCTGGCACTGGAAAAGGCCGATGGCGATGTGCGCGGTACGATCGCCTTCTCCAAGGCGGGCACCGTGCCGCAGGTCGCCGTCAAGGCGACGACGGGCTCGATCTCGCGCGGCGATGTCTCGGCCAAGGCGGTGACCATCGATGCGCTGATCGCCAACTATCTGGCGGCACCGGTGATCTCCGGAAAAATCCGTGCCGACAGCGTCACTTCCGGCGGCACGGTTATCCGTGGTGTCGACGTCGATCTCAAGCGCGACGGCGAATGGACCGGTTTCTCGGGTGGCGCCACCGTCAAGGACATTCCGCTGAAGGCCGCCGGCCGGGTCAAGGCGGTCAAGGGCTCGACGACGGTCGAACTTGCCTCCGGGGAAGCGACCATCCGCGGCATCAAGGCGGCCATCGCCCAGGCCTCGACCATCACCATTGCCAACGGCTCGACCAGCCTCGACAGGCTGGTGCTCAACCTCGGCGGCGGCACGGCGACGGTCACGGGCAAGGCTGGGCAGGGGCTCGACCTCAACGCGACGCTGGCCCGCGTGCCGATCTCGATAGCCAACAGTTTTTCGCCGGGCCTCGATGCCGCCGGCTCCATCTCGGGCACGGTGAAGGTGACGGGGGCGCCGGCCAATCCGGCCGTTGCCTTCAAGATCGACGCCGCAGGCGTTCAGACGTCGCAGACCCGCGGTGCAGGTTTCGGCGGCATGGGCGTTTCATCCTCCGGTACGTATTCGGGCAACAGACTGACCTTCGACGCCAATATGAGCGATGCCGCCGGCCTCGGCCTCAAGGGCGGCGGCACGATGTCGACATCAGGCGCGCCCACCCTTGATCTCAACTTTTCCGGCAAGGTGCCGTTCGCCTTCCTCACCAGGACACTCGCCGCGCAAGGCCTGTCCTTGAGCGGCACGGCCGACGTCAATGTGCAGGTGCGCGGCCCGGCGACGTCGCCCGTGATCTCAGGCACGGTCCGCACGTCAGGCGCCCGCCTGGTCGACGCGCGCTCGAGGCTTGCGATCAATGACATCACCGCGGACGTCGCCATCGGTAATGGCGTGGCCAGGATCAATCGCCTGACCGGCACACTGTCGACGCGCGGCAGCCTTTCGGCCAGCGGCACCGTCGGCATCGATCCGGCAAAAGGTTTTCCGGCCGACTTGTCGGTCAAGCTCGTCGACGGCCGCTATACCGACGGCAAGGTGGTCACCGCCAATCTCGGCGGCGACCTGACCATCAAGGGACCGCTCACCTCCGCGCCGGTGATTTCCGGTACCGTCAACCTGGCCAAGACCGTCATCACCGTACCCGAAAAGCTGCCCGGCTCGCTGGCCGAGCTCAACGTCAAGCATAAAGGTGCGCCGGCAGCGGTGCGTGCGCAGGACAAGGCGTTGCGCCCGGCCGCTGCAAGCAGCGGTGGCGGCGGCAGCGGCCTCAACCTAGACGTCACGGTCAATGCGCCGAGCCAGATCTTCATCCAGGGCAGGGGCGTCGACGCCGAGCTCGGCGGTTCACTGCGGCTGACCGGCCCGGCATCGTCACCCCAGGCGGTCGGCACTTTCACCTTACGGCGCGGGCGGCTGACGATCCTTGCCAAGCGGCTGACCTTCACTGAAGGCACCGTCGGCTTCTCGGGCTCGCTGGTGCCCTACCTCAACCTCACGGCGCAATCGAAGACGACCAGCGCCACCGTGACCATCGTGGTATCGGGCGAGGCGAACAACCCGAAATTCACCTTTTCCTCGGTACCCGCGCTGCCGGAGGACGAGGTGCTGGCGCAGCTGATCTTCGGCCGCTCAATGTCGAACCTGTCGCCGCTGCAGATCGCGCAGCTCGCCGAGGCTGCCGGACAACTGGCCGGCGTCGGCGGCTCGACATCCCTGTTTCAGAACCTGCGCAGCGCAATCGGCGTCGACGATCTCGACGTAATCACGGACGAACAGGGCGGCACCGCCGTCTCGGCGGGCAAGTATCTCAACGACCGCACCTATGTGACGATCCAGAAGGGCGACAGGCCGGGCTCGGGCAAGGCAACCGTCGACCTCGACGTCGGGCGTGGCGTAAAACTGCGTGGCGAGGCAACCGACGCCGGTGAAGCCAAGGGCGGCATTTTCTACGAACGGGAATATTGAAGCCGGCCGTTGGCGCGGCGCGGGCGCATGGCAGTTGCTTTGTCAGAAGAACGAGCGGCGCAGCAGCAAATGTCCCAGTTTAATCGCCTGGAGATTTCGAACGAAATCCCTTGCGCAGTAGCAATTTTGCGCCAAGACTGTCGTTATCACGCGAACCGCCCTGCTTCCAAAGTTGCACATTCCTTGGCATGTTCCCAATCCGTGCCGTCTTTGACATCATGGCGCGAATGCGGAATGTTAAAAGGCAGAAAGCCAACAATGGGAGTTAGTCATGACGATCTACAAGAGTAACGGCGACCGCGTTCCCGATCACATCCTGGCCATGGCCGAAGACGCCAAGGCAGGCAAGATGGATCGCCGCGAATTTCTGGCTCTCGCCAGCGTCTTCGGCGCGTCGACGGCGATGGCTTATGGCATGCTTGGCCTTGCAGACCCCACGCCGGCCAAGGCGGAGGAGATCCAGGGCAAGAAAGGCGGCATACTGAAGGTCGCGCAATGGATCAAGGATCCGAAGGATCCGCGCAAGTCCGACTGGTCGGAAATCGCCAATGCCGAGCGCCAGGCGCTCGAGCCGCTGGTCAAATACACCACCGAATACACGTTCCGCCCCTATCTGCTGGAAGCCTGGGACGTGAATGACGACGCTACCGAATACACGCTGCATGTGCGCAAGGGCGTCACCTGGAACAATGGCGATCCGTTCACCGCCGACGACGTCATCTTCAACCTCAAGCGTTGGGGCGACAAGAAAGCCGAAGGCAATTCCATGCCCGGTCGCCTCGGCTCGCTGGTCAAGGACGACAAGCTGGACGAAAGCGCAGTGACCAAGGTCGACGACCACACGATCAAGCTGAAGCTCAGCACGCCGGATATCGCCCTCATCCCCAACGTGTGCGATTATCCCGGTCTCATCGTCCACAAGACCTTCGACGAAAAGGGCGGCGATTTCAAAGCCTGCCCGATCGGCACCGGCCCATTTGAATTGGTCTCCTACGATGTCGGCCAGAAGGTCGTCTACAAGCGTCGCGAGGACAACAAGTGGTGGGACGGCGAGGTCTTTCTCGACGGCATAGAGTTCATCGACTACGGCACCGATCCGGCGGCGATGGTCAGCGCTTTCGAAGCTGGCGAGGTCCATACCAATTTCGAGACGTCGGCCGACTATGTGTCGATCCTCGATGGTATCGACCTGGTCAAGTCCGAGGTCGTCACCGCTTCGACGATCGTCTGCCGCACCAATGTGACCAACAAGCCTTATGGGGATCAGAAGGTCCGCAACGCCCTGCAGCTCGCGGTCGACAACGCTGTCGTCCTTCAGCTCGGCAACGGTAATGCCGGCACTGTCGCCGAAAACCACCATGTCGCCCCGATCCATCCGGAATACTACGAGTTGCCGAAGGTTGCTCGCGACCCGGCCAAGGCAAAGGCGCTGATGGCGGAAGCCGGCCAGGCCGATTTCGAGCACGAGCTGATCACGGTCGACGAAGACTGGCACAAGAACACCGGCGATGCGATCGCTGCGCAGATGCGCGACGCCGGCATCAAGGTCAAGCGTACGGTGTTGCCGGGTTCGACCTTCTGGAACGACTGGACGAAGTATCCGCTGTCGATGACCAACTGGAACATGCGGCCGCTCGGCGTCCAGGTTCTGGCGATCGGCTATCGCACCGGCGAAGCCTGGAACGAGACGGCTTGGTCGAACCCGGAGTGGGATGCCAAGCTCAACGCTGCGCTCGCAGTTGCCGACGCCGCCAAGCGCAAGGAAATGATGAAGGACATCGAGCAGATCTTGCAGGATTCCGGCATTATCATCCAGCCTTATTGGCGCAAGCTCTACAGCCATTCGGTCAAGGCGGTGCAGAACTACAAGATGCACCCGACCTTCGAGCGCGACTACGGCAAGGTCTGGCTCGACCAGGCCTGACCGGACGATCCGGAAAGGGGCGGCTCGCCCCTTTCCCTCGCTCTTTGCATGGTCCTTGGACCTGAAGTCGGCGCAGCAAAAAGTTGCGGACTCTTCGGTCGAGGTCTGCAATAAAAAGGGTATCGCATCTGGACTGGTCTGAAGGCTTGTTCTGCCGCTTGCGGCAGGGCACGGCTTGCAAACCGGTTCCACCCCCCAACCCGACCGGCAGGGGACCGCCATGCTTTCTTTCGTTATCAGGCGTCTCGGCACCATGGCATTGACGATGCTGTGCCTGACGATGGTCGTCTTCTTCCTGGTCAATCTCGGGCCCAATCTGAAGAAGCTGGCGATCAGCCAGACTGAAATGCACACATCCGCCGAGCAACTTGAGGCTTGGCTGGTCAACCATGGCTATCGGCAGAATTTCTTTGTCCGCTACGGCCAATGGCTGGGCGTCATGCCCAAGCAGCCGGTTACCGACCCGGCGACCGGCAAGCCAGCGCAGCGTTTCTCCTTCTGCAACGATCCGGTCGTGCCGACATTCTCCGGCATCCTGCAAGGCGATTTCGGTTGCTCGACCAAGTTCAAGACGACGGTCGCTTCGAAACTCTTTCCGGCGCTCAGCGCGACCGGCATCCTGATGCTCTGCGTGCTGGCCGTCATGGTGCCGATCTCGCTTCTGATCGGCATTCTTGCCGGCATGCGCGAGGGCTCACGTACCGACCGCACATTGTCGGTGGCTTCGATCGCCTCGACGGCGACGCCCGAATATGTTTCGGGCGTCATCTTCACCGTCATCTTCGCCTCCTGGCTCGGCGTGCTGAACGGTTCGGCGGCCTCGGCCAGCCAGGGGATCACTTTCTACAATTTCACCTTGCCGGTGATGACGCTGGCGATCTACGGCATCGGCTACATCGCTCGCATGACCCGCGCCTCGATGGTCGAGGTGATGACACAGCAATATATCCGCACCGCCCGGCTGAAGGGTCTCTCCTTCGGCAGCGTGGTGGTCAAGCACGCTCTGCGCAACGCCCTGATCGCACCGTTCACGGTCATCATGCTGCAGTTCCCCTGGCTGCTCACCGGCGTCGTCATCGTCGAGGTGATGTTCCGCTACCAGGGGTTCGGCTACACGCTGGTCGAGGCCGCCGGCAACAACGACATCGATCTTCTGCTCGGCTGCTCGCTGGTCTCGGTGTTTATCGTCCTGATCACACAGCTCATCTCCGATGTCGGCTATGCCTTCCTCAATCCGCGCATCAGAGTTCAATAGGAGACCGGGCGGATGCAGGTCGAATATCTCAGCGCCTTCAACGTCGTACTCGGCGTGCTTGCCCGCTTCTGGCCGGTCTGGATCGCTCTCGCCCTGGTGATGGGAGCGAGCTTCGGCTACAAGAAGAAGCTTGGCCTTTACGGCCAGCTTTTCGACAGCGGCGTCGGCATCGTCGGCGTCGGCATCTGCCTGTTCTGGCTGTTCACGGCGATCTTCGCATCGACTGTCGCGCCCTTCGATCCGCTTGCCCAAGTGCCGATCATGAAGGACGCGCTGCCGGGCGCGATCGATCCGCAATCGGGGCTCGCCTATCTCTTCGGCGGCGACAAGCTCGCCCGCGACGTGTTCAGCCGAATGGTCTATGGCAGCCAGATCGTGCTGATCATCGCGCCGGCGGCAACCGGTTTTGCACTGATGGTCGGCATCACGCTCGGCCTGCCGGCCGGCTACTATGGCGGCAGGATCGATACAGTGCTCTCCTTCCTCGCCAACCTTGTGCTGGCCTTCCCGGTGATCCTCCTGTTCTACCTGCTGGTGACGCCAGGCATCATGGACACGCCGATCCCCTACGCGATGGCCGGGCTGTTCTTCCTGTTTCCGATCATCTTCTTCAGCGTGCTGTTCTGGACGCGCTACAAGAATCGGCCCGACCGCCTCTATATCCTGCTTGGCCTGACGTTGGTCGTTGGCGGCTGGATCTATGCCGGCCTTGTCTTCGACGCCGATCCGTTCAAGATCATTCACATCGATCCCAACCAGCTCAACATCTTCGTGGCGGTGGTGTTCGCCTCCAGCCCCGGCGTGTTCCGCATCGTGCGCGGCCTGGTCATGGACATCAAGACGCGCGACTATGTTGCGGCGGCGCAGACGCGCGGTGAATCGCCCTGGTACATCATGCTGTGGGAGATATTGCCCAATGCGCGCGGGCCGCTGATCGTAGACGCCTGCCTGCGCATCGGCTACACCACCATCCTGCTCGGCACGCTCGGCTATTTCGGGCTGGGGCTGGCGCCGGAAAGCCCGGACTGGGGCACGGCGATCAAGGATGCCAGCCGGCTGCTGCGCTCCTTCATCCACCCGGCGCTGCCGCCGACGATCGCATTGATGTCGTTCGTGCTCGGCCTCAACCTCCTGGCGGATTCGTTGCGCGAACAGTCGATGAAAGATTGATGCCGGGAAAGATTGGATGCCGGGTTCGGCCCGACATGCCTGAAGAATAAGGATTGGAGCGACCCATGAATGAGGCAGTTCGAAATCCCGCCAAGCCGACCAATGGGCCGATCATCGAGATCGAGAACCTGTCGATCTCCTTCTTCACCCGCAAGGGAGAGATCCCGGCCGTCATGGATTTTTCCTGCACGGTCATGCCCGGCGAGGCGATGGGCATTGTCGGCGAATCCGGCTGCGGCAAGTCGACCGTGTCGCTTGGCATCATGCGCGACCTGTCCAATATCGGAAGGATCGTCGGCGGAAAGATCAAGTTCCAGGGCAAGGACATGGGAGAACTGTCCGACGAGGAACTGCGCGCCATCCGCGGCAACAAGATCGCGATGATCTACCAGGAGCCGATGGCCAGCCTCAACCCGGCGATGAAGGTCGGCCAGCAACTGATGGAAGTGCCGCTGATCCACGACAAGGTGTCGAAGGACGAAGCTTACAAACGCGCCCTGGACATGGTGCGCGCGGTGAAGCTGCCGGATCCCGAGCGCATGATGCGTTCCTACCCGCACCAGCTTTCCGGCGGCCAGCAGCAGCGCATCGTCATTGCCATGGCGCTGCTGTCGAAGCCTGCGCTGCTTCTGCTCGACGAGCCGACGACGGCGCTCGACGTGACGGTTGAGGCCGGCATCGTCGACCTGGTCAAGGGGCTGGGCGAGAAGTTCGGCACCTCGATGATCTTCGTGTCGCACAATCTCGGCCTGATCCTGGAGACCTGCGACCGCATCACGGTGATGTATTCGGGCGAAGCGGTGGAGACAGGCAAGATCAAGGACGTCTTCGACCGGATGCGCCATCCCTACACGCAAGGCCTGTTCCGCTCGATCCCGCTGCCAGGCGCCGACAAGAATTCGCGGCCGCTGATCTCGATCCCGGGGCAGTTGCCGCTGCCGCACGAGCGGCCGAAGGGCTGCAATTTCGGCCCGCGCTGCCATCATTTCGTCGAGGGCGTCTGCAACGCCGCCGAAATTCCGATGATCGCGGTCGAAGGCCATGACGGGCATTTCTCGCGCTGCGTGCGCTTCAACGAAATCGACTGGGAGGCGCTGCCGCCCGGCGCCAAGAAGGTCAACGAGCGGGTGGTGCCCGGTGCGCCGGTGCTCCAGATCGAAGACCTCAGGAAGTACTACAAGGTCGGCGGCAGCGAAGTGTTCGGCTCGAGCGAGGGCCGTGTCGTCAAGGCCAATGAGACGATCTCGTTCATGGCGCGCGAATCCGAAACCGTCGCTATCGTCGGCGAATCCGGCTGCGGAAAATCGACCCTGGCCAAGGTGCTGCTCGGCCTCGAAACGGCAAGCTCCGGCCGCGTGAAGCTCGGCAATAAGGAGATCCAGTCGACCGGGATCGAGAAGCGCAGCGTCGACACGGTATCGTCGATCCAGATGGTGTTTCAAAATCCGTTCGACACACTCAACCCCAGCCATTCGGTCGGTTCGCAGATCATCCGTACGCTGGAAAAGTTCAATGTCGGCAACACGGTGGCCGACCGACGCAAGCGGATGCTGGAATTGCTCGACCTCGTGAAGCTGCCGAGGGCGTTCGAGACGCGCAAGCCGCGCCAGCTTTCAGGTGGCCAGAAACAGCGCATCGGCGTTGCGCGGGCGTTTGCCGGCGACGCCAAGGTGGTGGTGGCCGACGAGCCGGTCTCGGCATTGGATGTGTCCGTGCAGGCGGCGGTCACCGAGCTTTTGATGGACATCCAGCGCAAGAACAAGACGACGATGCTGTTCATCAGCCACGATTTGTCGGTGGTGCGCTACATCGCCGACCGCGTCGTCGTCATGTATCTCGGCTACATCGTCGAGCAAGGCACGACCGACCAGATCTTTTCACCGCCCTATCACCCCTACACCGAGGCGCTGCTGTCGGCGATCCCGATTGCCGACACCAGCGTGGTGAAAAGACACATCGTGCTCGAAGGCGACATTCCGTCGGCGATGAATCCGCCCTCAGGCTGTCCGTTCCAGACGCGCTGCGGCTACAAGAAGCTGGTGCCGGACAATCTTTGCGAAACCAAAGTGCCGCCGGTCAAGCATCTCGGCGACGGCCATATGAGCCTGTGCTGGCTGGCCGACGACGTGTTGGCGAAGATGGAGCCGGTGATCAAATTCGACAAGGAGCATGCCGCGCTTGAGGGCGTGCCGGACGATGCACCGCACGGCACTGGTCCGGGCTTTGCCGGTGATCCGCCCAAGCGTCCACACGGCAAGACAGGCAGCGCGGAAGCCGATGCCGAGGGGCAGGTGGCAGAGAATGGAGAAGCGGTCGCCAAAGCCCGCCGTCACGAGGTTCGCGACGAGGTTTCAGAGACAGGTGGCATTTCAAGTTCGGCCAATAGTGCGTCAGCACCGATCATGCCGCAGACTGTCGGCGACGGCCGCCAGGCGGAGAAAGCCACGCGCAAGCCGCGCAAACGCAAGGGCGATTGAATGCCGTTAACCTGCTCAGGGCGCGCATTGCCGTAGCTGCGCGGCGTAGTCCTGCGCCATCTGCTCGGTGGCGTGCGCATAGCGCTGCACGTCGGCGTCGCCGCGATTGCCGCGCTTGTAGGCGTTCCAGCCGAGATAGTAGGCGAGATACAGATTGTAGGTGTCGTTGCGGGCGACGTCGAACGTGTCGGCGGTTTTCGAATGGTACCAGCCGACGAAATCGACGGCATCGGCAAAGCGGGTGCGGCGCGCTGCCCAGCTGCCGGTCTCGCTCTGGTATTGCGCCCAGGTGCCGTCGAGCGCCTGCGAGAAGCCGGTGGCGCTGGAGATATGTTTCCAGGGAATGAAGCCCAGCAGCTTGGTGCGTGGCGGCCTGGCATTGCTCTTAAAGCCGGATTCCTTGCGCACCGTCGCCATCAGCACCGGAACCGGCACGCCGTATTTCTGCTCGGCGCGTTGTGCCGCTGCCTGCCAGTTGTCGAACCAGCCGTCATTCTGGTCGAAAACGGCGCAGACATCGTTGATATGGCTCGGCGGCGTCGCGCAGGCCGAAAGCGCCAGCGGCACGGTGACAGCTACAATTTTACTAAAACTCGAACTATGCATTGGAAGAGCATTAGGCCGAAAACATAAAAGGAATCTTGCTGCGTTCCTTAACGGCTCATCGGCCGCTTTGGCTGGCGCAGAGCAAGTATCAACATTCCGACGTTTGTTGTCGCTTTTACCGATGTGAAATTCCCGGTATGACGCCTTGGCTAAAATCACGCCCGCAAATGGCGGATTTCTGACAGCTCGATCCTCGTGCCGGCGCTTTGATGCGCCGCATGAGCGAACCAAGACGCAAGCGCGGCGCCGAGCGAACCAGCAACAGGGGACCGACCGCCATCCCGCAACTGCCGCTCAGGCGGGTGACAAACCCTTATCCGCCGATGGCGATGCTCTCGGCCGACCAGATCGAGGCGATCCACCAGGCGTCGATGCATATCCTGGAGAATTTCGGCATCGAGGTGATGAGCCCGCGGGCGCTGTCGCTGTTCGAGAAGGCCGGAGCCAAGGTCGATCATGCCTCGATGAACGTCCGCATCGATCGCGGCATGATCGAGGAAGCGCTGAAGACGACGCAGTCCAGCTATACGTTGACGCCGCGCAACCCGGCTCACGCTGTTCATCTCGGCGGCAACACCATCAACTTCACGCTGGTCGCCGGGCCACCCAATGTGCACGACATGGAGCGCGGCCGCCGTGCCGGCAATTTGCGCGATTATTCCGACCTCGTCCGGCTGGCCCAGCACTTCAACTGCATCCATATGCTCGGCAACCAGGTCTGCGCGCCGGTGGAACTGCCGGCGAATTCCCGTCATCTCGACACCTATTTCGCCAATCTGACACTGACCGACAAAAGCTTTCACGTCTCGGCCATCGGCCGGGGCAGGGCGCTCGACGGCATCGAAATGATGGCAATCGCGCGCGGACTGACGCTTGACGAGATGCGCGACGATCCCGGCGTCACCACCATCATTTCGGTCAACTCGCCGCGCCGCTTCGACGAGATGATGGCCGAAGGATTGATGACCATGGGCGAGTTCGGCCAATCGGTCGCGGTGACGCCGTTCACGCTGATGGGCGCGATGAGCCCGGTGACGCTTGCCGGCGCGCTCGCCCAGCAGAATGCCGAAGCGCTGTTCGGCGTGGTGCTGACGCAACTCGTGCGTCCCGGCGCACCGGTGATGTATGGCGCCTTCACCTCGAATGTCGACATGAAGTCGGGTGCGCCAGCCTTCGGCACGCCTGAAAACACCAAGGCGAACATCGCATCCGGACAACTGGCGCGGCATTACAATCTACCTTACCGCACGACGCCGGGCTCGGCCTCCAATGCCGCCGACGCGCAAGGCGCCTATGAGACGCTGATGGCGCTTTGGGGGGCGGTGCTCGGCCACGGCAACCTCGTCTACCATGCCGCCGGCTGGCAGGAGGGCGGGCTGACTGCGTCGTTCGAAAAGTTCATCATCGACGTCGAGATGATCCAGCACATGATGGAGTTTTTGCGCCCAATCGAAGTCAACGAGGCCGAGCTTGCCGTCGAGGCTTTGGGGGCAGTGCCGACCGGCGGCCACTTCTTCGGCGAGCCGCACACGCTGGAGCGCTATGCCACGGCATTCTATCAGCCGATGCTGTCCAACTGGCAGAATTTCGAGGCCTGGCAGGAGGCCGGCGGGCTCGACGCCACGGCGCGGGCGACCCGGCTATGGAAGAAGGCGCTGGAGGACTATGTCGAGCCGGTGATGGATATCTCTCGGCGCGAGGCGCTGGAGGCGTACGTGGCCAAGCGCAAGGAAGCGATCGGGCAAAGCGAGCCTTAAGCGCCAGTCTTCTTATTTGGATTCATTCTCTTCTCCTCCAGAATCATGAAACCCATCCAACCCTTTGAAATAACGAGAACCTCATGAAATCGCATGCAAAGGTCGTGGTCATCGGCGGTGGTGTCGTCGGGTGCTCCGTGCTGTTCCATCTGGCCCGCCACGGCTGGACCGACATTGTGCTTCTGGAGCGCGATGAATTGACCTCCGGCTCGACTTGGCACGCGGCCGGCGGCATGCACACGATCAATGGCGACCCCAACGTCGCCAAGCTGCAGAAATACACGATCTCGCTCTACAAGGAGATCGAGGAGCTGTCCGGCCAGGCGACCGGCGTGCATTTGACCGGCGGCGTGCTGCTGGCGGCGACCGAGGCGCGGCTCGACTGGCTGCGCGGCGTCGTCGCCAAGGGCCGCTATCTCGGCATCGAGCTCGAGGAGATATCGCCGAACGAGGCTGCCGAGCTGATGCCGTTGCTCGATCCCAAGCAGTTCGTCGGTGCGGTGCGCAACAAGGAGGACGGTCATCTCGATCCGTCCGGCGTTACCCACGCCTATGCCAAGGCCGCGAGGAAGCTTGGTGCTGAGGTCGAGCGCTTCACCAAGGTTGAGGACATTGTGCAGCGCGCCGACGGCTTGTGGCGCGTCATCACCAACAAGGGCGAGGTGGTGGCCGAACATGTCGTCAATGCCGGTGGACTGTGGGCGCGCGAGGTCGGCCGCATGGTTGGGCTGGAGCTGCCGGTGCTGGCGATGGAGCACATGTACCTGATCACCGAGGACATGCCGGAGGTCGCCGCCTGGAACCAGAAGACCGGCACGGAGATCATCCATGCGGTCGACTTCGACGGCGAGCTCTATCTGCGCCAGGAACGCGGCGGCATGCTGATGGGCACTTATGAAAAGGCCAACAAGCCATGGTCCGAATTCCAGACGCCATGGAATTTCGGCCACGAACTGCTCGAGCCCGACATCGACCGCATTGCGCCGTCGCTGGAAGTCGGCTTCCGGCATTTCCCGGCCTTCCAGAATACCGGCATCAAGCAGATCATCAACGGGCCCTTCACCTTCGCCCCGGACGGCAATCCGCTGGTCGGCCCGGTGCGCGGCCTACCGGGATTCTGGGTGGCCTGTGGTGTCATGGCGGGGTTCTCACAGGGTGGCGGCGTCGGGCTGGCGCTGTCGAACTGGATGATCGAGGGCGATCCCGGTGCCGATATCTGGGCGATGGACGTTTCGCGCTACGGCGACTGGGCCACGATGGCCTACACCAACGCCAAGGTGCGCGAGAATTATTCGCGGCGGTTTTCGATCCGCTTCCCGAACGAGGAGTTGCCGGCTGGACGGCCGCTCAAGACGACGCCGGTCTACGATCTGTTGTCGGCCAAAGGCGCGCAATGGGGCGTCGCCTTCGGGCTGGAGGTGCCGCTGTGGTACGCGCCCGAAGGCGTCAAGGACGAATTCTCCTGGCGCCGCTCGAGTGATTTCGAGCACGTCGCGAAAGAAGTGGAGACGGTTCGGCAACGCGTTGGTCTGTCGGAAATCTCGTCATTCGCCAAATACAGAGTAACCGGCGAGGGCGCTGCAGCCTGGCTCGACCGCTTGCTTGCCTGCAAGCTGCCGAAACTCGGCCGCATGACGCTGGCGCCGATGCTGAAGGAAGACGGCAGGCTGATCGGCGATTTCACGCTGGCCAATCTCGGCAATTCTGAAAGTGACGATTGGTTCCTGGCCGGCTCCGGCATCGCCGAACAGTATCACATGCGCTGGTTCGAGGCGCATCTGCCGCAGGACGGCTCGGTCGGCATCGAAGCGCTGGGAGCAAAACTCACGGGGCTGTCGATCGCCGGGCCTAGGGCGCGGAACCTTCTTGAAAAGGTCACACGATCTGGTGTCTCGAACACCGCGTTTCCATTCATGGCCATCGCCAAGATGGATATCGGCATGGCGCCGTGCCTGGTCGGCCGCGTCAGCTACACCGGCGATCTCGGCTACGAGATCTGGGTGGCGCCGGAGTATCAGCGTGCCGCCTACCAGACCCTGATGGCGGCGGGCGAAGAGTTCGGCATCGGCCTGTTCGGCTCGCGCGCGCTCAATGCGCTGCGGCTGGAGAAGAATTACGGTTCATGGGCGCGCGAATACCGGCCGATCTATGGGCCGCTCGAGGCCGGGCTCGACCGCTTCGTCGCCTATGGCAAGGAGGCCGATTTCATCGGCAAGAAGGCAGCGCTGGCAGAGCGCAAGCAAGGCGGCAGACTGCGTCTGCGCGCCTTCGTCGTCGATGCTGTCGATGCCGACGTCATCGGCGACGAGCCGATCTGGCATGGCGGCGCCGTGCGTGGCTGGGTCACGTCGGGCGGCTACGCACATCATTCCAAAAAGTCCGTCGCCATCGGTTATGTGCCGAAAGAGATCGCCGATGAGGCCGACGGTTTCGAGATCGAGCTATTGGGCAAGCGTCACGCTGCGCGCATGCAGCAGACACCGCTGTTCGACGCCAATTTCGAGCGGATGCGCGGCTGAGATTCGCAATTGTTGAAGCTCAGGCGCTGCGGCGGTTGTCCAGCGCCAGGGCGCCTGGCCCGGCAAACACCAGATAGAGGAAAATGAAGCAGAACGAGATCGCCGAATCGCCGCCATTGTTGACCGGAAAGAAGCCCTGCGGCACGTGCGCTATGAAATAGGCGATCGCCATTTCGCCGCAGAGAAGGAATGCAACCGGCCTGGTCAAAAGCCCCAATGCCAGCAGGATGCCACCGGCGAATTCGAGGATGCCCGCTGTCAGCGACAGCCCGCTCAGGGCGCCGGCATGATCGCTGACCGGAAAGTTGAATAATTTTTGGGTGCCGTGCTGCAGGAATTGCAGCGCCGTCATGATGCGCAAAGCGGCAAGGGCGAAGGGTTGATATCTGGCGAGGCCTTCGAAAAGCTTCATGCATGACTCCATTTTCACCTCGCCCGGCCATAGAACAACGCCAAAGGCCGGACCATTCACATAGTCCGGCCTGCCATCAATTGTCGGTGAGGAGAGTCGTGAGGAGTGCTGCAGCTTGGGGGCCGCACGATGGCGGCCCCGCGAATAGCGCGGCCTGTTACCGCACCGGCGCCATCAGCGCGAAATGGGCACCTTGCGGGTCCGTGCATTGCACGACCCAGCTGCCGCCGGGGACCTCCATCGGGCCCATCAGGATCTTGCCGCCATTGTCGGTGACGCGCTTGGCTGCCGCGTCGATGCCGGGCACGTTGAAATAGAACTGCCAGACCGGCACCGGGATCTGTTCGGGCTTGTTCATCATGCCGCCAACGGGTTCGCCGCCGAAGGCAAAGAGCTGGTATGTGCCCATTGGGCCCATGTCCATGGCGTCGCCCTTGGTCCAGCCGAACTGGCTGGAATAGAAATCGAGCGCCGCCTTCCAGTCGGACGTATAGAGCTCATGCCAGCCAATGTTGCCGGGTGTCGCCAATGGTAGCGGCTGCTGGTCTGGGCCGCTGGGCTGCAGGAAGTTGAACATCGCGCCTTGCGGATCGGCAACGACGGCAAAGCGGCCGACACCCGGAATGTCGTCGGGCTCGCGGTGAACCGCGCCACCAGCTTTCTTGAGGGAGGCTGTTGCCGCATCGATGTCCCTGGTGAGGATATAACCGATCCAGGCCGGCGGCATGCCCATCTTGCGCGCGTCCTCGGGCAGCGTCATCAGCCCGCCGACGCCGCGCTCGCCGACATTCATGACGATATAGCGCGGCATTCCCGGCGCCCCGTCGAAAGGCTGTCCTTTCCAGCCCACCACGGCTGTGTAAAACGCCTCGGCGGCGTCGAGATCGGTGGTCATCAGCTCGTACCAGAAGAAAGGCATCGGGGACTGTGGCATTGTCGTGCTCCTTGCGGTTCATACATCGATCATGCGCGATCCATCCTAGGACGATCTTCACGACAAAAATCCGACGGCCAACCAAAAAACGGCGAGAAAATCGGAAATGTTGTGGGGTTGCGCGCCTTGCGGTTTTCGACTTTCCTTGCCGTCAACGGGGGATGTCGATCCATGCGCCGGATGTCGCTCACTTCCGAACTTGTCGCGCTATGCCATCGGGAGGAGGCCGATCCCGGTCCCGATGGAAGCTGGACGCAGTTGACCGATGAGGATTTCCAAGACCTTGCCTTGCGTCTGTCTGATGAAGCAGACAAGGGGCCGTTATGGGTATTCGCCTATGGCTCGCTGATCTGGAAGCCGGCCTTCGAATCCGTCGAACGACAGCGCGCCACCGCCTTTGGCTGGCATCGGTCCTTCTGCCTCGACATCGCCCGCTGGCGCGGCAGCGCCGCGTAGCCCGGGCTGACGATGGCGCTCGAGCGTGGCGGGCGATGCAATGGCGTGATCCATCGCTTGCCGGAGGGCGAAAAGCCGCTGCAGATCGAAAGGCTGCTTCGGCGCGAGATCGATGATCACGAGAGTGTCGGCTCGGTCAGATGGCTTCCCGTGCGCACGGCGCAAGGCACAATCAGGGCGCTGGGCTTCTGGGTCGGCATAACCGGCAGGGGCACCTCGCTAAAACGGCCGCTGGAAAAGGTTGCGCGGGTGCTGGCAAGAGCATGCGGGCATGTCGGGTCCGGTGCCGAATATCTCTTCAACACCGTCCATCATCTGGAAGAGTTCGGCATTCGCGACCGCAACCTGTGGCGGTTGCAAGAGCTGGTCGCCGACGAGATCAGGTCGACCCATGGCAGTGACCCTGAGATCGACCCTCTGTCCGCATCGTGATTGCCCCCATCTCGAAAACATGAGTTCATCTATCATGTTTTGGTCAACCCTTTCAGTCGCTTGCGCCGAAAATTGACCAATTGATAAAAAAATAAAACGTGCTAGCCTCCCCCAAAACAAGAACATGGGGAACTGACGATGCCAGAAGGCCAGTTCAAGCAAGGCATTGCCGGCGGGCGACTTTCGCCGGAACAATATGCCGACAATTTCGCCGACCTGCATCCGCCGCTCGATCATCACGAGGCGCTGGTCGAGTCCGACCGCTGCTATTTCTGCTACGACGCGCCGTGCATGAATGCATGCCCGACCTCGATCGACATCCCGCTGTTCATTCGCCAGATTTCGACGGGCAATCCGATCGGCTCAGCCAAGACTATTTTTGATCAGAACATTTTGGGCGGCATGTGCGCCCGCGTCTGCCCGACCGAGACGCTATGCGAAGAAGTCTGCGTGCGTGAGGTGGCCGAAGGCAAGCCGGTGCAGATTGGTCGCCTGCAGCGCTACGCCACCGATGTCGCCATGGCCGAAAACAAGCAGTTCTACAAGCGCTCCGAACCGACCGGCAAGACGGTCGCCGTGGTCGGCGCCGGACCGGCCGGGCTTGCAGCCGCGCATCGGCTCGCCCGTCATGGCCACGACGTGACCATCCTGGAAGCCCGCCCGAAGCCCGGCGGCCTCAATGAGTACGGTATCGCCGCTTATAAAAGCGTCGACAATTTTGCCCAGGCCGAAGTCGACTATGTCACGTCGATCGGCGGCATCGACATCCAGAACGGCAAGGCGCTCGGCCGTGATTACCAGCTGTCGGACCTGACCAGGAATTACGATGCGGTGTTCCTCGGCATGGGGCTTGCCGGCGTCAATGCCTTGCGAGCGGATGGCGAGGAGGCGCAAGGCGTCACCAATGCCGTCGAGTTCATTGCCGAGCTTCGTCAGGCCAGTGATCTGGCCAGCCTGCCGGTCGGCCGGCGTGTTGTCGTCATCGGCGGCGGCATGACGGCGATCGACGCGGCGGTGCAATCGAAGCTGCTCGGCGCCGAAGAGGTGACGATCTGCTACCGGCGCGGCCAGGAGCACATGAACGCCTCCGAATTCGAGCAGGATCTGGCTGCCGCCAACGGCGTCACTATCCGTCACTGGCTGCAGCCGAAGCGGGTCATTGCCGATGGCGGCAAGGTGTCGGCGATCGAGCTCGAATACACCGCGATGGACGGCGACCGGCTCGTCGGCACTGGCGAGCGGCTGACGCTGGCCGCCGACCAGGTATTCAAGGCGATCGGCCAGAGCTTTGTTCCGGCTGCGCTCAACGGCAGCGGGGCCTTGCTTGCCCTGGAAGCCGGCCGCATCAAGGTCGACGCCGAAGGCCGCACCTCGCTGCCAAACGTCTGGGCCGGCGGCGACTGCATCTTCGGCGGCGACGACCTGACGGTCTCGGCCGTCGCGCAAGGCCGCGATGCGGCGGAAAGCATTCATCGGGCACTGACCTCGAACGGGAGGGCATGAGCATGGCAGACATCCGCAACAATTTCGTCGGCATCAAATCGCCGAACCCGTTCTGGCTGGCCTCGGCGCCGCCGACCGACAAGGCCTATAACGTCATCCGCGCCTTCAAGGCCGGCTGGGGCGGCGTTGTCTGGAAGACGCTCGGCGAAGAGGGCCCGCCGGTGGTCAACGTCAACGGCCCGCGCTATGGCGCTATCTGGGGCGCCGACCGCCGCTTGCTTGGCCTGAACAATATCGAGCTGATTACCGACCGCGACCTGCAGGTCAATCTGCGCGAGATCAAGCAGGTCAAGATGGACTGGCCCGACCGGGCGATCGTCGTGTCGCTGATGGTGCCGTGCGAGGAGCACGCCTGGAAGGCGATCCTGCCGGTGGTCGAGGAAACCGGCGCCGATGGCATCGAGCTCAATTTCGGCTGCCCGCACGGCATGTCGGAACGCGGCATGGGTGCGGCGGTCGGCCAGGTGCCGGAATACATCGAAATGGTGGTGCGCTGGTGCAAGGCCAACACCCGCATGCCGGTGATCACCAAGCTGACGCCCAACATCGCCGACATCCGCAAGCCGGCACGCGCTGCCCTTGCCGGCGGCACCGACGCGGTGTCGCTGATCAACACAATCAATTCGATCACCGGCGTCAATCTCGACAATTTCGCACCCGAACCAACAATCGACGGCAAGGGTTCGCATGGCGGCTATTGCGGTCCGGCGGTGAAGCCGATCGCCATGAACATGGTGGCCGAGATCGCGCGCGATCCGGAAACGAAGGGCCTGCCGATCTCCGGCATCGGCGGCATCACCACCTGGCGTGACGCCGCCGAATTCATGGCGCTCGGCGCCGGCAATGTGCAGGTCTGCACGGCGGCGATGACCTATGGCTTCAAGATCGTGCAGGAGATGATCGCCGGCCTGGAAAACTGGATGGACGAAAAGGGCCATGCCACGCTCGACGACATCGTCGGCCGCGCCACGCCCAACGTCACCGACTGGCAGTATCTCAACCTCAACTACGTCGCCAAGGCGCATATCGACCAGGACGCCTGCATCAAATGCGGCCGCTGCCACATCGCCTGCGAGGACACCTCACACCAGGCGATTACCGCAATCGTGGACGGCGTCAGGCATTTCGAGGTGATCGAGGCCGAATGCGTCGGCTGCAATCTCTGCGTCAATGTCTGTCCGGTCGAGAACTGCATCACCATGGAGCCGCTGGCGGTCGGCGTGATGGACCAGCGCACCGGCAGGCCGGTGTCGCCGATCTATGCCAACTGGACGACGCATCCGAACAATCCGATGGCCAAGGCGGCGGCGGAATAGGGCACGGCCCGTTATGGAAAAGCGGCACCTGCGGGCGCCGCTTTTTTTCAAATGGCTATTGCAGATGTAAATTATCCAGGATACCATATATCCATGAACAGGAGAGGGAAATGAAACTGGGCGAGGGCGTCGAAGCGGCCATCCACTGCGCCGCGATGCTTGCCGGCATGGAGGGCGCGGCGACCATGCCGGGTGCGGCCATGGCCGAAGCGTTCGGGCTGTCGCCGAGCTATCTCCTCAAGCATCTCAACATGCTGACGGCGTCGGGCATTCTGGAATCGGTGCCGGGGCCGTCCGGCGGCTACCGGCTGGCGCGACCGGCCGAACGCATAACGCTGCTCGACATCGTGCTCGCCGTAGAAGGACGTGAACCGGCATTCCGCTGCGCCGAAATCCGCCAGCGCGGCCCCGCCAGGCTCGATGCTTCGGTCTATGTCAAACCCTGCGGCATCAAGGTGGCGATGCTGAAGGCCGAGCGCGCCTATCGCGCCGCTCTTGCCGAGGCCCGGCTGTCCGACATCGTTGCAGAATACACTGCCGATGCCGATCCCCGTTCGGTCGCCGCGAACTGCGCCTTCGTCGAGCGCCATCGGCGGCCGCAGAAATCAAGTTCAACCAAGCAAGCATGAAAGGCTAAAGACGATGAGAGAGAGGCTGCAATTTTTCGGCGCGGCGCCGGAACTCATGAAGGCGGTGTCGGCGCTCAACAAGGCAGTCGACGAATGCGGGCTCGAAGAAAGCCTGTTGCACCTTATCAAGCTGCGCGCTTCGCAGATCAACGGCTGCTCGTATTGCGTCGAGATGCACAGCCGCGAAGCCCGCCGCGACGGCGAGAGCGAGCAGCGGCTCTATCTCGTCTCCGCCTGGAAGGAATCGCCGCTGTTTTCTGAGCGCGAGCGGGCCGCTTTCGCCTGGAGCGACGCGCTGACGAAGATCGCCGATAACGGTGTCTCGGACGAACTCTATGCACGGACGCTCGAGCATTTCTCGGAAGAGGAACTGGTCAAGCTCTCGGTTGCGCTTGGCATGATCAACACCTGGAACCGGCTTTGCGTTCCGTTTCATGCAATCCATCCGATGCCAGCAGTCTTGGCCGCTTGAGCATGGACCAGGGGCCCGGCGCGGGGGCGCCCCCCGCGCGGGTTTGGTTGCCGCCCCCCCCCCGCTGGTGTGAGATCTGTTGGGGGTTGTCTGTATGCCGCCCCCCGGCGGGGGGGGGGGGCGGGGGGGGGTGGGG